>NZ_JBSIBP030000029.1:0-4238 GCF_053613295.3 Aquimarina ulvae | reverse complement strand
GACTGAGTTTATTATAGCTTATAATCATACAGATGCTGGTGAGGATCATTATAGATTGATCACATATAGGATGCTGAGCAAGTTATACGGTGTTTAAATATTGACAAATAATCAATATAAAAGGAGAGATTTGCCAAGATGTAAACACCATAAAAGCAAAATTATGAGTTAATTATAAAATAAAACAGTATATTTAAGAAACTGGAATAGGGCTTTTCATAGGACACGTTGTTAGGCGCTGTGTTTTATTTATAATTTTTCTTTAATCGCTTTTCTCCAAAAGAAAATTCCAAAAACACAAGTAACAATTGCAAACATAATTCCGTTTTCGCCAAGCCAATATTCCGTTCCTTCATTCTTAATTGTTAATTCAGGCATTATTTTTTGAATATAAACATTACTTACTGCGTGAAATATTACAGCTGGCCAAAGACTTTTAGATTTAAAAGCGTAGTAGGTCATAATGAAAGACATAGAAATGATTACGATGAAGAATGTTATAAATTCTAATAGCATATTATTACTATAGTAAACAAGAAGTGGCCAATGCCAAGCAGCCCAAATAAATCCACTAAAAATTGATACACTAGTAAATGAAAGTACCTTTCTCAATTCATAGATAAAAAAACCTCTCCACCCAATTTCTTCTCCTAAAGTTGTTGCAGAAGCTCTTATTACTTCTACAGTGCCTAATAAGGTAATTGCTATTATTGTTATTGCCGTTGGATTTAATGTACCTATTCCAAACAAGCCAAGATCTTTTCCCCAATTTGTTATTGCTTCACTATTAGTTAAACTTCCCAAACCGAAAATCCAGATTAATACATAAGTGACTATACCATAAAGGGCAGGAATGAAATAAGACCATCGGATATATTTCCAATTTCCCCAATTCCAATTTAGAGATGAAATCTTACGACCTTTTATTTTTAAGGTAATAAATGCAGCAATTGCAGGACACCACATTATAGCGCCAACATATATTCGTGATGGATATAAATTAACTATGGCATAATGAAAAGGTGAAGTAAGAAGAATAACGATTGCAAGAAATAGAAAGATTGTTTTCCAAGTTTCTTTTCGTTCCGATAAATTTTCTGACATAAGGTTTTAATAATTGGTTCGTTTATGGAAGACGAAGAGATTATGGTTTTGTTACATTGCGCCTAACGGTTTAGCTATGAACAGTACCGGAGCAAACTAGCGTTTGCTTTCCGTCACGCACATAGCGAAATCTTATTGTTTTGATTTATTTTTTCCTTTCCAGGGCAAAATCCATAAGATTTTGCGGTCTTCATAAAAATAGGCAAGCCCTGCAAATAAGCCCGAAATCCGTATTGTTTATAGGTTTTGTTGTGCGTTCGTTTTTATTCTGCCTTCACTTGTAAATCCCTAATTCTTGAACCTTTAAATAGTAGCCAAAACATAAATATTAATTCTCCAAAGAAAGTAATCATAAGAAATTCAGTATTTACGTTTGGGAATAAAAATATGCTTAAAGTGTTAATCACATAACCAAATCCTGCAACCAATAATAAAACCCCAAATATTCTTGGAACATAATCTGCTCTGAAAACCAAATAACCAAGAAGACACAAGTAAATTCCAAAAATTAACAATCCAAATTCCCATTCCAATCGAAACGAATTGATATAGAACTCTACAGTATCATTAAACTCTAATTGACTTTCGAGTTTCGACTGGTTTTCGATTTTGATGAGACCTAATATTTTAATTAGGTTGACCAAAGCTATTAAATACATAGCCGTGTAAATCAACCTAAACCAAGCTATTAGAAGTGAAAATCCTTTATTTACGGGTTTTAGAAAAATGTAAAGAGCCCAAGCAACTATGATATCACATAGCAATGTTATTAAATGCAAAAAAACACTTGTTGAGAATAGCATTTTGTTGTTCAAAATATTGTTGGTTGTCTCTGTTGAATTTTGTCCGATTAATTGAGGGAAAATATAAAACTCGGCAAAGGGCACAGTCAAAACCATAATCAGCAAACCTAAACCTGCGATTAATGATGCTTTTGCTGAAGAGATACGGTCGATTTTAACAGTGGTCATTTGGATAAGGTGTTTTCATTAAGACTGAATTAATGAGGTTTTGTTACCAGATATAATGGTTTTTTAATGTCTTGTCCTGAAATATGACTACAGGTTAAAATTGATTTTTACGCTGTTAATTTATATACCATATTATGTATTTTATAGTCTAAAGATAAATGTAATCTTATTTCGTTGTATAAATTAATTGCATTTTTTGCAGCTCTCTTTGCGTGTTGTGGGTTTGTAAAGGTCTGGTCGAGATAAAATTCATCTTTTAAGATACCGTTTACGCGTTCGGCCATTGCATTTTCGTAACAATGATTTTATTCTGTCATACAGACTCCAATGTTGTTTCTTTTAAGTATTTGTGTGTACACATTACTACTATATTGTATGCCTCTGTCTGAATGATGGATAAGTTTTTTAATGTCTTTAGCTTGATATAAGGCTTTATTAAGGGCTCGAACGCATCCATTTAATTCTAGGCTATCACTGAGGTCGTATTCTACTATTTTGCGAGAATACATATCTGTAATAAATGCCAGGTAACAAAAGCCTTTTAGGGTTCTGATATATGTGATATCGGATACCCAAACTTGATTGGGTCTATTGATTTCAATGTCCTTTATGATGTTACAGTACTTATAAAAACGATGGTGTGAGTTTGTTGTCCTCATCCTGTATTTCTTTCTAAGTGTTAGCATTTGATGTTTTCTAAGCACATTAAATAGCGTATTTCTACCAACTTTAATATTGACTTTAGTAAAATCTACATCCAATGATTTCACAAGCTTTCTAACGCCTTCTCTAGGAAGGGATTTGCGTCTTTTTCTAACTATATTTATAATCTGATGTTCTAGTTTTAAATGTTTGTCAGCTCTGTCTTTATACTTGTAATACGCATCACGTTTAAGCCCAAAACAATGAGTTATAATTGTTAAAGAAGCAAATCCCTTAGATTTCTTTTTAGCTTTGATTAAGGCTTTATACTTAGCTTTTTTTTAGCTCGGTAACAGATTTATAACCTAAATCTTCTGCAGCTACCTCAAGGTAAGAATCCAATACCATGGCATCCAGATCCTTTTTTAAGAGTAGTTTTTTAAGCTGATCAATCTCTTTTTGAAGTGCTTTAATTCTCGATATTTCGTCTTTAGTTTCCACTTTTACTTTGGTGTTCATTAAGTCTTTACGATTGTACTTTTTAATCCATTCATTAACCGTTGTGGGTGCAATAGAATAGAGTTTGCAAAGTTCACTCTTTGTGTGTTTTTCAGTACTAAGTTCGGCTAAAATTTTTAATTTGAAAGGTTCGCTGTAACGTCTAATTACTTTGTCATTTTTGTACATAATTGTTTTGAATTATTTAGCCTTATTTCAGGACGGGTCAAAATGTGCCACAACGTTTAGTGTAAAATGCGTTTTAATGCATTTTTACATAGTGTTATCATCTTTTTTTATTTTGATTCCATTTTTCGCCTTCATATGGAGTCCATAAATACTTAGAGTTGAACTCACATAATTCACCAGGGCTTCCCAATTTTTGATATATGTCTTTTCGAATTACAAATCCTGAGATTAATAGTATGTCATTTGGATCTTCCTCCAATTCACTCATTTCCCTCCATCCATCAACTTCAACTCCTGTAAGAGCGTATCTATACTTTGGTGCTTCTTTCAGTAATTTGTAGAATTCAAAACCTATTGAAGTCATTTCTTCTGCATCAGATTTTGAAGTAATTCCAATTTGGCTAATTCCGTTAACAGTCACCATACCAACTTGATATGCACGAATTGTGTATTCTTCCCCGTTTGCTTTAACTGTATTTTTGTTAAAATAGTCCTTAACGGCTATTCCTTGCTTTTCGCTCTCAGTTTCGATCCACATTGAATATATCCAAGCCATATTTTCCTTATTGATGATAACGTTTAATATATGGCAAGTTGGGCGGAAAACAAGTAATTATTTTCGGTTTAGCCACAAGCCAAATGTTTTGTGTTTTGTTTTAATTTTTCTCTTTTAATACCAAATCAAAAGATTTGGCGGTTTTACAAATAGACAACAACCTTTCGATTAAACATTAATTGCCCAATTTGCTATATATAGTGTGCCTGTTGCACAAGATAGCAAAAAGTGTTAATTTCATGGTATGCAAGGCAAGAAAGTATATCAAGAGAAACTTT
>NZ_JBSIBP030000028.1:0-4238 GCF_053613295.3 Aquimarina ulvae | reverse complement strand
TTATTGCTTAATGATTTCGGTAGTCGAGAGGTTTGTTATCCTGTAGGGGAGACGATTTTGGATTTATTTTCGAGTCAGGTTGCTGCTTATCCAGAAAGGATTGCTTTGGTCTATGAGGATAACACTTATACCTTTAAGGAGTTAGACATTTTGTCGAGTCAGTTGTCTCATTGTTTATTGGCTAATTACACCTTGGATTTAGAGGATTTTGTAGGGATCAAGTTAGCTCGTAGTGAGTGGTTAGTGATCAGTGTTTTGGGTGTTTTAAAGGCTGGTTGTGCTTATGTTCCTATTGATCCTTCGTATCCTGCTGATCGTATTGCTTATATAGAGCGGGATAGTAATTGCAAGTTGACTATAGATGATTCTTTTTTATCAGGATTTAATGCTTCAGATTTTTCAGATGTTGCTCCAGATGTTGCACTTACCCCTTCTAATTTGGTGTACATGATTTATACTTCTGGATCTACGGGTACTCCAAAAGGAGTTATGGTAGAACATGAGGCTTTGGTTAATATTTCTTATGGTTGGCGAGATAGTTATGGATTGGAAGATATGACTGTTTCTTATCTTCAATTGGCTAGTTTTTCATTTGATGTTTTCTTTGGAGATTTTTGTCGTTGTATTCTTAATGGAGGTAAGTTGGTTATTAGCAATGATGTATTGACTATGGATTTTGATGATCTGTATGCTGTTTTTAAGAATCATCAGATTAGTATTGTAGAAAGTACTCCGGCATTATTAGTTCCCTTTTTTCAGCATCTGCATTCACAGGATTTACGTTTAGATAACTTAGAAGTTGTTGTTTTAGGTTCTGATACTTTAATGGTTAATGATTTACGTTTTTTATTAGCTAGTTATGGGGATCAGATTACGTTTATTAATAGTTATGGATTGACAGAATCCTCTATTGATAGTAGTTATTATAAGTTTGATTCTTCTTTTGATATTGATTCTTGCCGTCAGGTTTCGATTGGATTTCCATTTCCCAATACGAAGATTTATATTTTGGATTCTTCTTTTAATTTAGTTCCGCCAGGTGTAGTTGGAGAGTTATGTTTAGGCGGTCCTGGTTTGGCCAGAGGATACCTGAATCTTTCAGAATTAACAGCGAATCGTTTTGTTAATAATCCATTTGAAGAAGGAGCTCGATTATATAAGACTGGAGATTTAGCATATTGGTTAGCTGATGGTTCTATAGGTTATATAGGGAGGTCTGATTCTCAGACCAAGTTAAATGGTCGTCGTATAGAATTAGGAGAGATAGAATATTGTTTACAATTACTGGAAGGAGTTAGTGATGTTAGTGTTTTGGTAAAGGAAGGTACTTCTGGGGACAAGTTTTTAGTATCCTACTATGTTAGTTCTGAGGAAATAGATGTTTCAATTTTCCGTAGATTTTTATCGGATCGTTTACCAGAGTATATGGTTCCTATTACTTATGTAAGATTGGACGTTATGCCATTGACTCCAAATGGTAAATTAGACAGGAAGCATCTTTTAGGGATTGATTTATCAGTATTTTCTAGTACAGTTGTTTCAGTTTCTCCACGAACAACAGAAGAGTCTGTTTTAGTAAACGCATTAAGTTCGGTTTTGAATCGTGATTCAATTAGTGTGAAGGATAATTTTTATAATCTAGGGGGCGATTCCATAAAGTCAATTCAATTAGCATCTCGATTAAAACAAGAAGGTTATCGATTGAAGGTTGACCAAATATTACGTACCCCTGTTTTAGAGGACTTATCTCTTAAGATGACCAGAGATCTTCGTGAGATAGATCAATCTTGTGTTTCCGGTAGTGTAATGCTATCTCCTATTCAGCATTACTTTTTTAATAATGATGCAATCCAGGTTCGCGGTCATTATAATCAATCGGTTTTGTTAAAGAGTTCGTTACCATTAGATACTACCCTTTTAGGGGAATGTTTTAAGAGCTTGGTTACTCATCATGATGCCTTACGTATGGTATTCGATAGTTCTTCAGAGGAGGTTTCTCAATACAATTTGGATACTACGGGAGTACATTACACTCTTGAATATTATGATTTACGAGAAGAGCAGGATGAGTTATCATCGATGGAATTATTGGGTGAGCAATTACAATCCAGTATTGATTTAGGTCAGGGTCCATTATTTAAGATAGGTCATTTTCGTTTATCGGATGGAGATCGTTTAGCTCTGATTGTTCACCATTTAGTTATTGATGGTGTTTCTTGGCGTATTATTTTAGAGGATTTATCTACGTTATATACTCAATATGCATCAGGTTTTTCAGTTAGCTTACCATTGAAGACAGATTCATACCAATTATGGTCTTCCTTACAACATTCATATGCATCCGGAGATTCTTTAGGATCAGAGTATGAGTATTGGGATTCGGTTTGTGCTCAAACCATTGATTGTTTTCCAACAGATTTAGATGGTGATGACACAAGCGCATTAACTTTTGATCAGAGTGGTTCATTTTTGTTAGATGAAGATTTAACAGAATTGTTACAGACACAGGTTCATAAAGCTTATAATACGGAGATCAATGATATTTTATTAACCGGTTTAGGTTTGGCTATCCGAGATGTTTTTGGAGAGACAAAAAGTGTTATAGAGTTAGAGGGTCACGGTCGAGAGGATATTTTAGGAGATATAGATATTAGTAGGACGGTTGGTTGGTTTACTTCGATTTTTCCATTTGTTCTGGATGTTACAGAATCTGATTCATTAGGTTCGAGTTTGGTTAATGTTAAGGAGGACTTGCGTCGTATTCCCAATAAGGGATTAGGCTATGGTATGTTGAAGTATTTAGGTTCGGGATTAGCAAAAGATTTAGTTACTACGATTATATTTAATTATCTGGGAGATATAGGTAGTGGTTCGGTAGGATCTGATGAAGCCTCTATGTTTTCATATTCTTCAGAATCTATAGGTTCAGATATAGCTGTTAGTAATGGGGAGCATGCTTTATTGGATGTTTCAGGGATGATGATTTCGGGTCAATTACGTATGTCTATTGGGTATTCTTCATTATTATTTAGTAAAGATACTATTGCTCGTTTAGTTGGTTGTTATCAAGATCATTTAGCTCGTATGATTAGATCGTTGAGTAGAGAAGACACTACTTGTCTTACTCCTTCAGATATGACATTTAAAGGCTTAACTATTTCAGAATTATCAGCTATTACTAGCTTGGGAGATATAGAGGATGTTTACCGATTATCTCCTTTACAACAAGGTATTTATTATCATTGGTTGACCGATAGTTCCAAGACGATGTATTTAGAGCAGATGTCTTATCGTTTGCGAGCACCTGGTTTAGATATTGCTTCTGTACATAAAGCATATCAGGCATTGGTTGCTAGATATTCAATTTTACGAACAAGTTTCACTAATAATTATGCAGGGACACTACTTCAGGTTGTCCATAAATCTGTGGCGGATAATTTCCGTTATGAGAAGGTTTCAGGAGTGTATAATGATTCAGATGTAGTGTCATATATTTCAGAAGTAAAAGAATTAGATCGTTCTCGTGGTTTTGATTTAATTGATGATCATTCACAGATGCGATTACAGGTGTTAGATTTAGGAGATGATTCTTATGAGTTTATTTGGAGTCATCACCATATATTGATGGATGGGTGGTGTATGAGTATTGTGATTAATGATTTTTATCAATTATTAGATAGTATTACTACCGGTAAAGAGTTTAGTTTTTCTCCACCTATTTTATATGCTAGTTATATTGAATGGTTAGATGGTTTAGATCAGAATTCTTCTTTAGAATATTGGAAAGAATACTTATCTGGATATGAGAGTGTAGCAAGTATTCCATTTGTTAATACGAATACAGATATATCTTCTAGGAATTATACCCAGGAGGATCTTGTTCTTGAGGGTAGTGTTTTTGAGAGTATTAATAGCTTGTGTAGTGATTTGAATATTACTCAGAATACATTTATTCAGGGAGTTTGGGGGTATTTACTTTCTAGGTATAATAATACTAATGATGTGGTCTATGGTTTAGTTGTTTCGGGTAGACCAGGTGATATATCAGGAGTAGAGGATATGGTAGGATTATTTATCAATACAATTCCAGTTCGTATACAATATGAATTAGATGAGACTCCAAAAGATTTACTGACTAGGTTACAGTCAGAATCTATATCTAGTAATGAGCATCATTATTTGGAGTTATCCAAAGTACAATCCCAAAGTGATTTAGGGATGGATCTTATAAATCATAT
>NZ_JBSIBP030000027.1:2500-5978 GCF_053613295.3 Aquimarina ulvae | reverse complement strand
TTATTTTTTTATTGTTGATTAGAAAAAGGGTTGTATGTTTGCACCCGCAAAACGGGATAATGTTTTGTTAGTTCTTTGGGAGTAGTTTCTTGTTTTTGTTTAGGGTACTGATCATTATATTTTGGTTATTTTGTTAGGTATTTAAGGGTTTTAATTTTTTTTAAAATTTTTTCAAAAAAGTTTTGCCAGGTTAAAAAAGGGGTTGTATATTTGCACCCGCTTTGCGAGACAAGTGATGTTCATATAGGAAAAGAGTTATACTGGTGTAATTTGATTTAGGTCATTTAGGGGTTCGATTCCTTTATAATTAGCGATTAACTACCGGCGATGAAGATTGTGTTAGGATAGTTAAAAGAGTTCATTGATATATTGATTGACAGCGCGTATTACGGTTGTATTTATACAGCTGTATTACAGATAAGAATTAAGACTAGAAATATTTTGAGATTACGATTTAAATTCCTGTTGTTATTGTTAAATAATATTTAAGAATACACGATGAAGAGTTTGATCCTGGCTCAGGATGAACGCTAGCGGCAGGCTTAACACATGCAAGTCGAGGGGTAACAGGTTGTGCTTGCACAATGCTGACGACCGGCGCACGGGTGCGTAACGCGTATAGAACCTACCTTATAGTAAGGGATAGCCCAGAGAAATTTGGATTAATACCTTATAGTATATTATTTTGGCATCGAGATAATATTAAAGATTTATTGCTATAAGATGGCTATGCGTTCTATTAGCTAGTTGGTATGGTAACGGCATACCAAGGCTACGATAGATAGGGGTCCTGAGAGGGAGATCCCCCACACTGGTACTGAGACACGGACCAGACTCCTACGGGAGGCAGCAGTGAGGAATATTGGACAATGGAGGCAACTCTGATCCAGCCATGCCGCGTGTAGGAAGACTGCCCTATGGGTTGTAAACTACTTTTATAGAGGAAGAAACGCCATTACGTGTAATGGTTTGACGGTACTCTACGAATAAGGATCGGCTAACTCCGTGCCAGCAGCCGCGGTAATACGGAGGATCCAAGCGTTATCCGGAATCATTGGGTTTAAAGGGTCCGTAGGCGGGTCTGTAAGTCAGTGGTGAAAGTTTACGGCTCAACCGTGAAATTGCCATTGATACTGCAGGTCTTGAATCATTATGAAGTGGTTAGAATAAGTAGTGTAGCGGTGAAATGCATAGATATTACTTAGAATACCGATTGCGAAGGCAGATCACTAATAATGTATTGACGCTAAGGGACGAAAGCGTGGGTAGCGAACAGGATTAGATACCCTGGTAGTCCACGCCGTAAACGATGGTTACTAGCTGTTCGGACTTCGGTCTGAGTGGCTAAGCGAAAGTGATAAGTAACCCACCTGGGGAGTACGTTCGCAAGAATGAAACTCAAAGGAATTGACGGGGGCCCGCACAAGCGGTGGAGCATGTGGTTTAATTCGATGATACGCGAGGAACCTTACCAGGGCTTAAATGTAGTCTGACAGGACCAGAGATGGTTTTTTCTTCGGACAGATTACAAGGTGCTGCATGGTTGTCGTCAGCTCGTGCCGTGAGGTGTCAGGTTAAGTCCTATAACGAGCGCAACCCCTGTTGTTAGTTGCCAGCGAGTCAAGTCGGGAACTCTAGCAAGACTGCCGGTGCAAACCGCGAGGAAGGTGGGGATGACGTCAAATCATCACGGCCCTTACGTCCTGGGCCACACACGTGCTACAATGGTAGGTACAGAGAGCAGCCACTGGGTGACCAGGCGCGAATCTATAAAACCTATCACAGTTCGGATCGGAGTCTGCAACTCGACTCCGTGAAGCTGGAATCGCTAGTAATCGGATATCAGCCATGATCCGGTGAATACGTTCCCGGGCCTTGTACACACCGCCCGTCAAGCCATGGAAGCTGGGGGTACCTGAAGTCCGTCACCGTAAGGAGCGGCCTAGGGTAAAACTGGTAACTGGGGCTAAGTCGTAACAAGGTAGCCGTACCGGAAGGTGCGGCTGGAACACCTCCTTTCTAGAGAAAGACGATACACAGGAGTTGTAATTTTGATTATTTTTAGTCTTAAGCTGTTAATTAATTATTTTTTTTAAGTATTGAGTACAGAGTATTAGGTATTAAGTATAAGTTTTGGATTTTCTCTAAAGACTTGGTACTGATTACTCATTACTATAAGACAGTCTCATAGCTCAGCTGGTTAGAGCGCTACACTGATAATGTAGAGGTCGGCAGTTCGAGTCTGCCTGAGACTACTATTAACTACTTGGTATTGAATATAATGTATTAGGTAATTTATTTTTTTTAGACTGATTACTCATTACTATTATTTTATTACTATTTAGTATACGTTCATTTATTATATTATTGAAAGGAAATTCTAGGAGTTAGCGTTCACGTTAGGAGAGTAGGAGTTATGTTAAAGTTCTAACAACTATTAACTGATAACTAACAACTGATACGGGGGATTAGCTCAGCTGGCTAGAGCGCCTGCCTTGCACGCAGGAGGTCATCGGTTCGACTCCGATATTCTCCACGATTCTTTAGGTATAAGGATTAATAGTTTATAAAACACAGGATTCACTAGTTGAAATAGTTTTTATATTCATTGTTTTTATATTTATGATAAGAAAAACGTTCATTGACATATTGATTTAAAGAATACGAGCATTAATTGTTTCACCAGAGACAATTGATGATTAAAATTAAAAGAGTGTTTTATTATTTTTTATCGGAAATAATAAGACGAATAAACTAAAAGAGCAAGTTAAAGCAAAGACGCATAAGCTAATTAAGGGCGTATGGGGAATGCCTAGGCTCTCAGAGGCGATGAAGGACGTGATAAGCTGCGAAAAGCTGTGGTTAGTGGCACATACACTATGATCCGCAGATATCCGAATGGGGCAACCCACTATACTGAAGGTATAGTACCTAGCAATAGGAGTGAACCCGGAGAACTGAAACATCTAAGTACCCGGAGGAGAAGAAAACAATAGTGATTCCGTTAGTAGTGGCGAGCGAACGCGGATTAGCCCAAACCAGTATTGTTACGGCAATGCTGGGGTTGTAGGACCACGTTATAAGATGTATATTGAACTAGAACAGTTTGGAAAGACTGACCAAAGAGGGTGATAGTCCCGTATAGGTAAGATGTATTGATTTAGTGGTATCCTGAGTAGTGCGGGGCACGTGTAACCCTGTATGAATCTGTGGGGACCATCCCATAAGGCTAAATACTCCTGAGAGACCGATAGTGAACCAGTACCGTGAGGGAAAGGTGAAAAGAACCCTGAATAAGGGAGTGAAATAGATCCTGAAACCATACGCTTACAAGCGGTCGGAGCGCATTTATGTGTGACGGCGTGCCTTTTGCATAATGAGCCTACGAGTTACTTTTACTAGCAAGGTTAATCCGTTAAGCGGAGCAGCCGTAGCGAAAGCGAGTCTGAATAGGGCGCTTTAGTTAGTAGTAGTAGAC
>NZ_JBSIBP030000026.1:0-6831 GCF_053613295.3 Aquimarina ulvae | reverse complement strand
CAAAATAAACGATTTGGCTCGGAGCAACCCGAAAGTTCAATGCTTTCTACTGCCCAACTTGCCATATATTTAACGTTGTGAGCAAGCAGAAAAATGACCGAGAAAGAAAGTAAATATTACGACCGAATTAAAAAAGAGCTTGTCGGACAAAAGATTTTTGAAGTTTATTACGAAGAAATAAATTGGGAAACTGATGACTCAGAATTCTGGGAGTTTTCAGCAGACATTCACTCTGTTGATATGAACGTAATATTCCTTCTGGATAGCGGAAAATTAATTCAAATAATGTGGGACAGTGAATTTTATAGTTATGGTATAGGATTTACCATTATTGATAAATTAGAGAAAGAAAAAGAAGGATTTAAAATCTTAAATGTTTCGGAAAGTAAAAATTGGAAAAAACTGATTGGAAAAAAAATATCTGGAATCGGAATTTTATGGGATATTAGTGAAGGAATTACAACCGAATATGAAAATGGCCGAATAGTTAAATCCGAAAATACGATTACCAAATTACCACAAACTTGGGAATTATCATTCGATAAAAATAAAATTTGGATTGCCACTCTAGAGATAAAAGAAGATGAATCTGACAATTATTATTGGGCTGACCATCTAACAATTTTATTCTCTAATGAAACGCAAGAAAAATATAAACTGTGTAAAAATGCCAGCTCACAACACTATATATAGCAAATTGGGCGATTAGTGTTTAATCCAAAAGTTGTTATCTATTTGGAAAGTCGCCAAATCTTTTGATTTGGTATTAAAAGAGAAAAATTAAAACAAAATAAAAAGATTTGGCTTGGGGCTTAACCGAAAGTTATTTTTTACTTTCTTCCCAACTTGCCATATATTTAACGTTAGCAACAAGGCAAGACAAACATTGAGAACATTAATAAACATATTGATTATTCTTTCACTTCTGATTTCTTGCAAATCAAATAGGAACGAATTGAAAATTTCAGAATTTGAAACTTTCGAACGAGTGATGGGCGAAAATTCTTGGGGATTTGTAAATCAAAATGGAGAAGCAGTTATACCTCTAAACAAATATAAATTTCTAAATCCAATAGACGAAGAAGGTATGATTTTAGCTCAATCAAATGGAAAAAGTGGTTACATAAACATAAAACAGGATACACTAATACCATTTATTTATGACGATTTAAGTGTTTTCTCTCACGGACTTGCACCTGCGAAGAAAAATAACAAATACGGTTTTATTGATAGAAAAGGTAAAGTAGTAATACCATTCAAATACGAAAATGAAAGTCACTTTTATAAATGCAAATTAGCAAAGGCTAAACTAAATGGGGAATTTGGATTTATTGACCAAAGCGGTAACGAAATTATTCCTATCAAATATGAGAAAGTTAGAAGTAACAGAATTGATTCTTTAGTCTGTGTAATGCAAAATGGCAAATGGGCATTTTTCTCTTGTGGTGGCGTGCAACTGACTGATTTCAATTTTGATAAAATAACCGAATCATATTATGACGATAGAAATTACACCTATTTTGAGCGAGGACTTTGTCGAGTAGAAAAAAATGGTAAAGTTGCTTATCTAAATAAAGAATTTGAAGAAGTAGTGAATTTTGGAACTTATGACGTAGCAGAACCTTTCCGTAACTATTTAGGGATTGTCGCTAAAAATGGGAAATACGGAATTATTGATACACTTGGTAATGTTATTTTACCAATAAAATATGACTTCATCGAACATCCTACTGAATACTCAAACGAATCTGACCTTTTTGCTGTTAAGAAAGGAAAAAGTATTCAACTTTTGGACAAAAAAGCAAACCCAATAACCGATTTTGACATCAAAGAATTTGAATGGGATAGTTATAAAGGCAAAGAATCATACCAAAGATATTTCGTTCTAACTAACAGTTCTGGAATGGTAGGAACAGTTTCGGACAAAGGAATGAATGAAATACCTTTTGAATATCAAGAAATCAAACCTTTTGATGGAAAGTCCGTAACCTATGCAAAACAGAATGGAAAATATGGGTTAATAGATTACAAAGGAAAAATCATACTACCATTAGAATATGATGACATATTTTCTCAAAAATTCTTTGATTATTACATCGTAAAAGACTCAAAAAAATCAGGAATGTTTGACAAAAATGGCAATCCAATAATTTCATTCTCATATCAAAACATTACACCTACATTTTACGAGAAAAACAAAAGATTTATCGTCCAAAAGAATGGTCTTTTTGGAATCATTGACATCAATGAAAATATAATAATACCAATTGAATTTGAAGAAATATCTAATTGGGTTGAATATGGACCAAAAGAACATTTCATTACGAAAAATGGAAAAAAAGGCTTAATTAGTAGAAATGGCGAAATAGTTATTCCACCGCAATATGATGAAATTTCAGTTGATAATTCTAAAGTGATAAAAGTAGAGAAAAACGGTCTATTCGGAACGATAAACTGGAACAACGAAATAGTTCATCCAATAGAGTATGAACAAATTTTATGGGAATGGCCATATCTAACAAATAAAGAATTGGACACCATTTATTTAAAAAAGAGTGGTAAATACCTAACAACTGACACGAAAGGAAAAGTGTTAGAGCAAAAGGTAAGTGAAAAATTAATTGATGATAAATTCGGTTATTTATTAAACTTCCAATAAAGCCCAGTTGCTAACAAAGTATAAAAAAAAATAGGGCAAAAAGTGCTTAATCGAAAGGTCTGTGTGTATTTGCCAAGTCGCCAAATTTTTAAATTTGGTGAAATTAAAAAGAGAAAAGATAATTAACAAAATTTAAAAATTCGGCTTGAATATAATCTGAAAAGTAACGGTTACAACTGCCCTACTTTTCTTATACTGAACGTTGGCAATAATTAGTAACAATATTTAATTTAATACGACTAACTAGTCATTAATCCTAAATCAATAAAATGAACACAAAAATATTAATGACCTCAAGTGCCTTATTCTTGGCTATTATTGGAATTCTTCTTTCTTTTTTACCAAATGAAATAGTGGAATATCTAAATGTTGAGTCAAATATCATTTCAATACTCTTTTTGAAAATAATGAGTGCATTATACTTGGGTTTTGGAATTTTAAATTGGATGGCTAAAGGAACGCTAATTGGAGGAATTTATAATAGACCGATTGCAATTGGAAATCTAATGCATTTTGGAGTTGGGGCAATTGCCTTAGTTAAAATTGCTTCTATTATCCAAACACATTCAGAAATTATTGTTTCTCTCACAGCAGTGTATGTGATTTTTGCGATACTTTTTGCCTATGTCTTTAGAACTAATCCGACTAAAACAGAAAAGTAGAATAAAACTATTGCCAACACCGTGTATAATTCATTGCTAGTTAAAGCCAACTTACGAAAGTCCTCGCGGACTTTCTATCTGTGATTTATCTGCTAACTTTAGTGCTTAAACCACGCAACTAATCATACACAATCACGTTGTAGTGCATTAAAAAAATGAACGGAAATAATTTGAAATTTGAAGTTATCTGGAAAGATGATGATATGTTTGAGATGCGAATCTCTGCTAATAACGGACGATATTCTGGAATTACTGAGGTTTATGAAGTATCTGAATCTTTACTCGGATTTGTAAATGAATTAGATGGATTCCCATTTGGAAAAGATAGTGTGACTCATTCTTGCGGAGAAAAAGATAGTTACGCATATTTCGAAATGAAATTTTATAAGATTGGACCGACTGGAAAATGTGGAGTGCTAATTACAATGGAAGAAAATGTCTCAACGGAATATCGGAAAGAGGAAAAAGATAAGCTCTCAATGGAATTGATAATTGAGCCAAATGCGATAGACACTTTTAACCGAGAATTGAAAATGTTAGCGGAAAAAGAAGACGGGATAGCGGAATTAAAAGGAATCGGAAATTATCCGAGTAATATTGCATAAAATAACGCACTACAACACTATATATAGCAAATTGGGCGATTAGTGCTTAATTCAAAAGTTGTTGTCTATTTGCAAAGTCGCCAAATCTTTTGATTTGGTATTAAAAGAGAAAAATTAAAACAAAATAAAAAGATTTGGCTTATGGCTTAACCGAAAATAATCGCTTGTTTTCTGCCCAACTTGCCATATATTTAACGTTACCTACAATTATGAAAAACATTCCGCTTCTAATTTTAATTTTGGTTTTAATATCAAGTTGCAACTTCAATGCAAAGGTTGAATTACCAAAAGCGGAAACAGCTGAATTAAAACCTTTCCCAAAAGTTGAGGCTTCAACATTTGAAAACATTTTTATCGTTGATGAGGATAAATGCAAAAAGTGGAATTTACCAATCACACGTTTCAAAATTGAGTATCCGAATAATGTAAAAGTTGATTCTGCAAAAATCGGAGTTGAAAATTATGCTTATATAACTTTTCAACTAATAGAAAGTGATATTGTAATTGAGGAATTTTCAATTGGATATTCAGATAGAAAAAGAATATTTGAAGAAGAGCACGGAAAAAATTCCACAGAAAAAATTTTAGCCAGTTTAAAAAAGAGAGTTCCAGATATAAAAGTACTTTTTAATGGAATGTCGGAATTTTATGGTCAAAAAAATTATCAGTTAAACGCAGAAATAGAGATAAAGGAAAAAACACCACAAAATTTTTTAGGAAATTATCAATTGTTCAGAACTCTTTATTATCCAAAAACGGCTGATTTTAATCCCGTAAATTTAGTTTGGAGTACAAATAAAAACTCTGAAATTAAAAATAAAGATGATGTTGGAAAAAAAGGTTTGAGTGCTGAAATTTGGAAAACATTTGAATTTATAGAATAAATAACTGTAGGTAACACCGTGTATAATTCATTGCTAGTACTCGCCTACTTACGAAAATCCTCGCGGATTTTCTATTCGGTTTGTATTTGCTAAATTAGTTGCTAAAACACGCAACGAAATCATACACAATCACATTACCAATAATTGCCAATGAAGGAAATTTACGAACCAAAATTTGTCGAAAAGCTATTTGACAAAATGAGCCGTTCATATTCAAAAGTGAATTATGTAACTTCTTTTGGATTTAGCGAAAGATGGAGAAGACAATGTGTTGAGGAAATTGAAATCCAAAAAGGAAAAGTTATTGTCGATTTGATGACTGGAATGGGAGAATGTTGGAAACATATTTTAGCAAAATGTAATAAAGACTCAAAGTTGATTTCCCTTGATTTTTCTACAAAAATGATAAATCGAGCTAAAAATAATAAGGAAAAACTCAATATTTACGACATTGAAATTCTGAAAGAAAATGTTTTTGAAAACTCAATAAAGGACCAAACTGCTGATTATGTAATATCCGGATTTGGGATGAAAACTTTTAACGATAATCAACTTGAAAAATTAGCTATTGAAATTCACAGAATTTTAAAACCAAATGGTAAATTTTCTCTTGTAGATGTTTCCGTACCCAAAAATTCAATTTTAAAACCTTTTTATCTCTTTTACTTGAAAAATGTTATTCCAATATTAGGTAAGATATTTCTTGGAAGTCCAGAGACCTATAAAATGTTGGGAGTTTATACTCAAGAATTTGTAAATTCAAAAAACGTTGAACAAATATTTAGAAAATTCAATTTTGAAGTTGAATATGTGGACTATTTTTACGGATGCGCTACTGGAATTAAAGGGCGAAAAATAAAATAACTATTGGTAACAACACCTATACGATAATGCGATGTTTAGGTTTAACCGAAAGGTTATTGTCTATTTGGTTTGTCGCCAAAGTATTAAATTTAGTATTTTAGAAAATATAAAAACAAAACATAAGCTTTGGCTAAGTGCTTGATCGAAAACCTGTGATTTTTTGCTCCCGCACTACGCATAGCTAACCGTTACCACCAATTAGAAAAAATGAATAGACTGACAAAAACTTCGCTTCTAATATTAATTGTATCACTTTTTACAAGCTGTGATTTTATTAACAACGCATTTACTTACAAAGACACAACTGAAGGTTTTGTTGAAGCCCTAATAGATGAAGATTATGAAAAAGGTTTAACCTTTATGGCGACCGAACACGATGGATTTAAAAATACAAATCTTGACACTTTAAAAGTAGGATTAGCCAATTTAAGGCAGATAATTGTAAATAATTTCGGAACTGAATTGGAGTACAGGTTTATGACCGCAAATAAAACTTTATCAACGGTAGAAGGAGAAAGCACAGCTCCAAATACAACGAAAGCTCAAATCGAATTTTCGAACGACAAGGAATTCGGTGTTTTCGAAATAATTTTTGACGACAATTCAAATAAGATATACTACATCCAAACTCTTGAAATAAAAGAACCCATTCCGAATATGATGATATTTTGGCTTTTTGGAATACTAGCCATTTGTGTACCGATTTTCAACATTTGGATAATTAGGAAAATCAGAAAAAGTGACTTAAAGAAAAAGTGGTTGAAATATATTGCTGTCATTTTCCTTAACGTACCTGCAATAACCTATAGTGCTGTTAATGGACTTTCATTTAGCTTATTAAGTTTTCAAATCTTATTGGGTATTAGCTTTAGTTATATGGGATATCTAAGTTCAGCTTGGACCTTCGGAATACCATTAGGTGGTATATATTGGTTGTGGAAACTCAATAAGCCAACAGTTGACACGGAACTATTGGAAAATGAAACTGTAACAGAATAAAAAAAGGTGGTAACACTGTATATGAAATCATAGCACCCTGCGGGATGCTACGCTTCATATACTAACCGTTGTCTGCAATTCGGTACGTTAAACAAACATCCTTTACAAAGTTAAAGAAACATAGTTTACACTTTTTAAGGTATAATTTGAGGGAAAAA
>NZ_JBSIBP030000025.1:0-7098 GCF_053613295.3 Aquimarina ulvae | reverse complement strand
TAACTACTATCCTTTTGGTCTGCAACATAAAGGGTATAACAACACCATAACTGGCCGTGAACACAACTATAAATACAATGGCACAGAGCTGACCGAAGATCTAGGGTACAATATGTACGAGATGCCACTGCGTGCTTACGATCCTGCCATTGCCAGATGGAACCGTATAGATCCGGTAGTACATCACGGTCTTTCTCCTTATAATGCTTTTGATAATAATCCCGTGTTTTATGCAGATCCGAGTGGAGGAAATTCTTGGGGTAATAATCACGGATTAGCCGAGGGTGGTTGGGGAGCATCTGGTGGGAATCATTATGGAGGTTCTGACTTCTGGGCAGGAGTGCAATCTGATTGGTTGACCTCTTTTTCTGGAGGATATAGTTATGGTACGAATTTACAAGGAGCTTTGGGCTCTTTAGGGTTTAGACCTGATAGTAATTCCACAGAACCTTGCTGTGGTGGTAAGAAGGGTCGTACTGTAACTATGATGACAGAAGACTTGGTTTCTTATGGTACTGATGAAGATAATTCTGGTGAATTTGATGAACGAACACCGGATTTTATACGCAATGGTGATTTTGATTTTGTGTCCGATACTCCAGGTACATTAGAAGATTACAATGCACGATGGGGAACAAACTATACCAATGATAATCTAGGTGGACAGTACTATTATAACACGTTATATAGGCCACAAAGAGAAGAGCTACATGCTGGTATTTATGCAGCCCAAGCAGAAGCGGCTGAGTACGTAAGTATTATTTTACCTATGGGACCAGCAGCTGCAGTTGGTGCTGTTAAAGGTGCTATCACTTTAGGAAGATTGGGGAAATTTTTAAAACAATCAAAATTTATTTTTAGAGGAATTACTACAAAAGTAACTAACAAATTAGGTCAAAGAACTTTTGCAATAGGCTTTAGAAATAAAGTAACACAACATGCTTTCACTTTAGAAAGGCATGGGTTTAACACTAAATTTGGTTCAACTATTTCTACAACTCATATAAATTATGGTTTTAGAGGAAAAAGGCACTACTTTTTGAATGTTTTTAAAAGAAATAAAACGGCTGACTTTGCGAAAGATTATATCTTCAAAAGAGGCTTTATGAAATTTTAAAATAAAAATGAAATGTTTAAGAATGAATTAATAAAAGACTTAAAACCTATTCTCAGTAAAATAGAAAGTAAAACAGGTGATTTTTATAACGTTTTACTTTTTCTATCTGAAAAATATATTCTCGAAAACAACAATTTAATTGTTGTAGATTATATTTTAATAAAAGATTTTTTTAGCATTACTTTTAAAAGAAAAGAACAAGTAGATTGTTTTTTTCTAGAGTTAGGAAATGATCACATTAGGCTACGTTTTCTATCAATAGAAGAAGAATATTACTATGAAAATATGACTGATACAAATATTATTTATAAAATATTAGATAATTTTTTCGAAGGAAGATATAAAGTTGAAGTACATAGGAATAAAATGGAGAATCCCATTTATTATAAATTACAATGGGATAATAATGAACTTAAGCAATACAATAGCGAATATCGGTTTAAAAAAGAAAACATTTCTAAAAACCAAACATTAAAAGGAATAAATTTTTTAGAATAAGAAATGAATATTGATAAATTCCCGCTATTCGAAGAGTGATTAGGCTCTGCGAATGTCTGTGACTTCGCAGCGGTATGAGTTAGAAATACATAAGAGTATTAAACAGTCATCTAGCTATAGGTGGCTGTTTTTTTATGATGTATAAGCTTGTCTTACATCATAATCACATAATAAAGCTTTGACCACTTTTAGTATTGTTTTTTGTTCTTCATCAGGTAATGATGTGATCTTAGTAAAATGTTTTATTAGTTCTGCATTTTGTATACTTTTGACCGCGATATCCGTTTTATCACCTTTTATCAAAAAATCAGTAGATATGCTAAAAAGCTGTGAAATTTTATTCACTATATCTGCAGGTGGCTGAACACCTTTACCTTCATATCTAGAAAGTTGAGCTTTAGATATCTCAATTTTATCAGCTAAATCTTGTTGAGACATACCGTTTTGTTTGCGCAGCTGTAATATTCTATCTCCTAATGTCATTATAGTATCAAATAAGTATAAAATGTTACATCAAAAGTATCAAATATGATACTTCATAACAATAATTAACAGCATATTGTTGATAAAGTGTTGCGCCTTGTTATTGTATTTTGTTTCTTTTATGTGTTTATTTGTTGCATAAAAGAAACAAAAACTTTTTATCAACAATGACCCTCACCGACCTAAAAAACAAGTCAGATATTATAGAAATAGCCAAAGAACTAGGCTTACAACCCGATAAAAACGGTAAATGTATCTGCCCATTCCACAAGGATAAAAAACCAAGTTTACAGTTTAGTAAGCAAAAACAGATCGCTACCTGTTTTAGTGGCAACTGTTCTGCAGGAACGATGGATGTAATCGAACTGGTCAAAAAGTTTTACAGTTGGGAGCTTCCGGAAACCATAAAATGGTTACAGTCAAAGACAAGGTCGGTAGCACCGACAGGCAAAAACTACAGTATCGAAGATACGACAGAAGATTACCAAAAAATCTACGCAACACTACAACCCAAACTATCTCAAAGCAGCAAAGCACGAGAATATTTTAAAAATCGTCACTTAGATTATAAAAAATTAGATGCAGGATTTAATACAAGTAAGGAATATGAGAAACTAAAATACTGTATCGTTTTCCCATTGAAAAACAAAAACAATGAAGTTGTAAGTCTATACGGCAGAAGTATTTACGACAATGCCAAATGCAAACATTACTATACAACAAACAGAAAAGGTTTATATCCAAACTATCCAGAATCAACTGCCAAACAACTCATTATTACCGAAAGTATCATCGATGCAGCAACTCTAAATCAACACTTTCATTCCCGTGAAGACGGGAATCTCGCAATACTTGCAGCCTATGGAACAAATGGCTTAACTCCTGAACACACCGAAGCGGTGAGCCAATTAAAAGAATTACAAGAAATCATACTCTGGTTCGATGGCGACGGGGCAGGTAGCAATGCCACAAACAAATATGCTAAAGAATTAAAAGCGTTAGTTCCAAATACCAAGATCAGTAAAGTAATAATGCTAGAAAACGAGGATATCAATAGTCTGTTAGATAGTCACGATACCGAAATCCTCCGACATCTATATGAAAAAAGAGAAATACTTTACTTGAATACTGCAGAAAAAGAAATCCTCCAAACTCCTATAAAGCCTAAGAAAATAATAAAACAAGTCTATGATTTGAACATCAAACCTAATCATACGAAGTACCAAGACGAATACCTAAAAATAGATGTGTTTGGTAAGTTGAACTTAAAAGATCTGGGAAGTTTAAAAATGACTTTAGTGGTTTATAAAACTATAGATTTAGAACAAACTCCAAGTAGAAATACTATTGATCTGTACCACGATGATGCTGTAGAAAAATTAGTTAGGAAGATTGCAGAAAAAATACAAGTCGGTACCTCTGTAGTTCGTAGCGCATTAGATAAAATTACCAGAGCCTTAGAAACCCATCGATTAGACAAACAAAACGAATTACCTAAAGCACAATTAAGATATTCATTACGAGATATCAATGATATAGATAAACAAAAAGCGATAGCGTTACTACAATCTAAAAGCCTCATAGAGGTACTTACTAAAAAACTACAAGCCACAGGAATCATAGGTGAAGAAAAGAATGCAATGTTCCTTTTTACCATATTACTCAGTCATAAAATGCACAGAACATTACATGCGGTTGTACAAGGAACTAGCGGAAGTGGTAAAAGTCATTTGATTGGAAAAATAGCCGATTGTATGTATAATCAGAATAAAATAAAACGATTTACAAGGGTTACCGATAAGAGTTTTTATAATTATGGAGAACAAGATTTATGTAACTGTGGTATTATCCTAGAAGATTACGACGGACTGACCGAAGAAGCAGAAATGGCTTGGCGGGAGTTGCAGAGCAACGGTAAATTATCAAGTAGCGTAAGCCAGAAAAATGAACAGACAGGCGAAATCACCACAGGAGAAAAGTATGTTTTTGGTCCAATAGCCAGTTTAGTAGCTACTACTCATTTTAGAATCTATGAAGATAATGAAAGTCGTGTCTTTGTAATCGCCATTGATGAGAGCGAAACCCAAACCGAAAAAGTACTGGAATACATGTCCAAGAAATCCGCAAAGGTCATCACGGATGACAGCGAAGTCGTAGCACGACAGGCAATACAAAATGTAGTTTATATGCTCAAACCTTATAAAGTCAAAAACCCATATCGATTACAACTCCCTAAAACCACTAAACAAAGAAGAAGATTAACACAGATGCTGCACGATTATATCGAACAGATTACGCTATTACATCAATACCAACGGCAGAAGGTTGATAATACGATGCTAGTAACTCAATTAGATGATATAGAAATAGCCATTGATTTAATGTTCAGTAGTATCATTCTTAAAACCGATGAACTCGATGGAATCCTACGACAGTTCTACGAGAACCTAAAAAAGTATGTAGAATCCAAAGGCAAGGACTATCAATTTACACAACGGGAAATACGCCAAAAGTTCAGGATCAGTAAAACCCAAACACAACGCTATTTTAAAGAACTCGAGGAACTAGAATACATCCATCGTAGTAGTATTGGCAAACGAAACTCTTTTCATTACCAGATTAGTTATTGGGATAATATCGAAAAGCTACGCAAAGAACTACGTACCTATCTGTATGATCAGATAGAAAACTACAGAAGAAGAGCATAAAATTACTTGTTACGGGTCGCAAAGGGTCGGTTATGGTTCGGAAAAGGTTCGAACTTGGGTCGGTCAAAAAGCAATGGGTCAGCTATTTAACTAAAAAATCGACCTAGCGACCCAAGACAAGTATAATTAGAGTAAAAAGCGGTGAGCCACCCCGAGCAATCAATCACCTCCTTAGTACAAGAATGTATAACAATCATATATATATATAAACAATGAAGCAAAGACGCAAAAAGCGATCTATAAGACGCTATACGAAGATTGACAAATTAAAAGGACGCAAGTATCATGTGTATGATCTAAATATTATTATCAAAGTCCTTTATCCATACCGCCAAACAGTCAACAAATACAAAAGGCTTTTAGTACAAACTTCCTTTACTACTTCCCAAAAAGAACTTATTATAACAACAGCACACAGTCTAACAATAGTTAATGAACTCTACAGAGATCAAGATACATTAGGTCGATTTTATGTAACTATAGAAGATATGAGTAATGCCATTTATATGTTACAAAACGAGCTGCATTTACCACAACACGGATATCTATTATCACCAAACTTACGATGGTTTTATAAAGAGTTGCATACACACTTTGATAATAGAATTTTTACAAATAAAGATATCCGTCGTAGACTAGGAAAAGCAAGAAGTACCGTCTATCATCATCTTACCGAACTGGTAGATCGAGAATTTATAGAAATCATTGACCGTAAAAGTTCAGGATTTATGTATCAGATCAAACCTCAAAGTCAATCGGTATGAAAATAGAAATAATCATTAAGGATAAAGAAGAGTTACACTATTTACAAAGTTATTTAGCAGCAGCTATACATAAGCTCAGTCAATCAGAAGACCTGTCCGCCTTGGAGGAAAATAACCAGGATAGTATTTACTGGCTATCTAAAATCCTACTTTTATCGTATCAGTAGTGTAATTACCAAGTGAGTCGCTATCGCTCCAATTTATTATTATCACATCAGCCTGAAAAAGGCTTTTGTAATAAGCTGTTATAAGGTGTTCCTTCGTCACTTCATAAGTCATATTTTCTTCTTCCACAATTGCAGAAAAAGCACTTGTTCCAGACCGTTACAACTTCCTCACCTTCGGTCGTCAGTCTCCACTAGAAACATATGACCTTATTACGTTCCTCTTTCACTCGTAGCTACTCTTTTGCTTAAAAACAATAATGAACGCTATCGCTGAATAATAAATTAAGCAAAACCGCTACTTCATGGGCTACGCCGCTTGGTCGCAGCCTAGCCGATTATTTATGTTGAAGTTTATATCTGATAAATCGGAAAACATAAAAATCGTCTGGCACATAAAACCGTTACACTCCTTTTTATATGTCGGCTGCTCCTCTCCGCTTTGGCTACGCCTTTGTTTTTGCGCGCACGCATCTTATCTTCAGTCGCCAGATGGCTATGATCATTATTAAAGCTGAAGCACAACGCTTGCGCCTTTGCGCACTTCAGCTTTAATAATAATCGCACTTTATTTTGTTTGGTTTTTTTTTGGACTTACTAACAACTTTCTCTAGTTGTCAACACTGTTTAAGTTGAAGACTGGTGGACATTTACTAATTTGCAAATGATATTTAATTGATGAAATTATCTAATATCGTACTTAAATACAACACTCTATGGATAAGACTTTAATGTATATGATATTTTTTGTGGTTCTGGTGGTTTTATTATGGATGATGCCAGATAAAAAAATAAATACAATACGTAAATTTTTGACTTCATTATTACAAGTCCTCCCTATAACAAAAGTAGCAGAAGCTTGTATAGCTTACTTTAAAAGTAAAAATGCTTCAAAAGCGGAATAGCGAAAGGATGTAGCGCAGAGGCTCTTCCGCTTTTGAAGTGTTAGCCTTAATGGCGATTGAATGACCCCACAACGCTTAGAATCACGTCTACGACACGATTATATCCCTATAGTATTATAATATCCTCATTAGAAATCATTGCTTAAAGCTCAAATCTTCAAGTATAGCAGTCGGTGCGGGGCTGTTTTACATAAACTCCAGTTATAGCTCCTGACCATAGGAAAGAGTAGGTATAACTAAGATTATGTAACACAGCTTTGATGATGTGGCTGGCTTTAGAAGTTAGCTAGTAAAATACACAATCCCGTAATGTAAGTAAAACACAAATGATTATTTTTGCTGTGCAAGAAAGATAGACGACAGCAAGAACGTTCATAAAAATAGCTTTTAGCTAGCAAGGTATACCTATTAAAAAAAGGCATAGTCGTTAAAAAAGCGCATTAACTACTATCCTTTTGG
>NZ_JBSIBP030000024.1:0-7358 GCF_053613295.3 Aquimarina ulvae | reverse complement strand
TGGGAATTTTACGTTATTTTCAGCGCATAAATAAATTATAACCGTCGAATTAAACGTTTAATTCGACGGTTATAATTAAATATATATAGAATATAAAGGACATATATCCTTTATAACATTGTTGTGCTTCATACCCAAAAAACCGAGTAACATAAATGAAAGACATTTTAAAACTGAATAATGAAGAAGCCAAATCTTTATTTTTAAAAAGAGAAAGTTATAGTAATATCAGTTTGCCAGAGTACTTTTCATTTCAAGAATTACTTGACAATATTGACAAAACTCTTAATGGAAAAAATATTTCAGATTTTAGAGATAAAAGTCCAAGAGATATAGAGAATGTTAATTATAAACTTTTATCCAATAAAGATGGAAAATTTGCTTGGAGACCTTTTCAATTAATAAATCCAGCAATTTATGTTTCTTTGGTAAACACAATTACAAAAGAAACTAATTGGAAAATTTTAAAGGAAAGATTCACTCTTTTTCAAGCAAACGATAAAATCGAATGCCATAGTTTGCCTGCTATTTCTGAATCAAAATCAAAAACCAATAAAACTGCCCAGATTTTAAATTGGTGGCAAATGATAGAACAAAAATCACTAACACTTGCATTAGATTATAAATATGTCTTACATACAGACATAGCTAATTGTTATAGCTCAATTTATACACATTCAATTCCTTGGGCAATTCATACAAAAACAAAAGCAAAAAAGAACAGAAGGAATTCATTACTTGGAAATGCAATTGACAACCATTTACAAGATATGAGTTATGGACAAACAAACGGAATTCCTCAAGGAAGTGTTTTAATGGATTTTATTGCCGAAATAGTTTTAGGCTATGTCGACTTGCTTTTAACTGAAAAATTAGACTCAAAAGGCATTTCTGACTATAAAATATTAAGATTTAGAGATGATTATAGAATATTTACAAACAATTCCTTTTTAGCAGAACAAATTGCAAAAGAACTCTCGGAAATTTTATCGAATATTGGACTTAAATTAAATGCGGATAAAACAATTGCGTCTGACGACATTATTAAAAGTTCTCTAAAACCTGATAAGAGGTATTGGATAAGCAACCAAATTATTTCTGGAAGTAAGCAAAAGTGGTTAATACAACTATATCTTCTTTCAGAAAAATTCCCTAATTCTGGAACAATAGAAACTCAAATACGTGATTTCTTAATTGTACTCGAAAAGTCGAAGAAAAACGATTACAATTTAGAGACTTTAATTAGCCTTGCGACTGAAATTGCTTTGAGGAATCCAAGAGTTGTTCCTACTTGCATCGCAATTTTGAGTATTTTTTTAAGCAGAATTAAAGATGAAAAAGATAAACTTATATTAGCTGATAAGATTAGAAATAAATTCAAAGAAGTGCCTAATTCTTCCTTTATGATGGTTTGGTTTCAAAGACTAAATTTAAAAATCAATAAAGCTGAAATTTACTCTGAACCTCTTTGCAAAAAAGTGACAGATAATTCAGTAAAAATATGGAACATTGATTGGCTAAATGACAAATTAAAAAATGTCTTCAATAAAACATCTATAATAGAAGAAAAGACAATTAGTAAAACAAAGAAAAAAGTTTCAAAAACGGAAATAAAGAAAATTATAGCTAAAGCATCATATTATGTATAAAGTACGAAAGCACAACACCGTGTATAATTAATGGCTAGTTCTCGCCTACTTACGAAAATCCTCGCGAATTTTCTATTCAGCTTTTATTTGCTAAATTAGGTGCCTAAACACGCCACTAATCATACACAAACACGTTTTAAGCCATTTGAAAAAACCAATAACTACATTGAAAAATGGATTATTCCGAAACAAATAGACTATCAAGATTAACATCAATCTTAATTCAATTACAGACCAAACGAATTGTAACTGCTTCGGAATTAGCTAATAAATTTAATATTAGCAAAAGAACTATTTACAGAGACATAAAGGCATTGGAACAATCTGGTGTTCCTCTATTAACGGAAGAAGGAAAAGGCTATACATTAATGGAAGGATATAAAGTTCCACCTGTAATGTTTACCGAAAAACAAGCAAATGCTTTAATACTTGCAGAACAATTAGTACTAAATAGTAAGGATGCATCATTTGTTAAGGACTATTCAGAAGCAATAGATAAAATTAAATCAATTCTAAAATATACGACAAAAGATAAAGCTAATGTACTTCTTGAACGTACACGTTATGACGAAAACATACATCGAGAAAGGAATAGTAATAATTTATCAGATTTACAAAATGCATTAACTAATTACAACCTTGTTAAAATAGAATATATCAATAAAGAAAATTCTGCATCAATTAGAATAATAGAACCATTTGCCATATTAAATTCTGAAAATTGGTATTTAGTTGCATTTTGTCGTTTGCGTAACGAGTTTAGGTTTTTTAGACCAGACAGGATTCAAAATTTGGAAATTCTAACAGAAAAATTCGAGCCACATAGGATGACTTTACAGGAATATTTTGACAAATATCAATAACTCTTTTTTACCCTTGCCATAAGGCTGTCATCGACCCAATTTACTTTTTTAGTATAATTATTTTAAAACAAAAAATGACGACACAAATGAACAAAAGTATTAATTCAATCGAATTTCCAAAATCTACTATGATTTCAGTCAATAGTATTGAACTTGAAGTATTTGAAGCAGGCAAAGAGAATAAAGGTAAACCTATCTTGCTTTGTCACGGATTTCCAGAAAATGCATTTTCTTGGCGTTTCCAAATTCGCGAACTTGTTAAAGCTGGTTATCACGTTATTGTTCCAAATCAGAGAGGTTATGGTAAATCATCTTGCCCAACTGAAATAACAGCATATGGTATTGAACATTTAACGGGAGATTTAATTGCTCTACTTGACCACTACGGATATGAAAAAGCTACCTTTATAGGTCACGATTGGGGTGCTAATATTGTTTGGAGTCTAGCTTTATTGCATCCTGAACGAGTAAATAAAATAATAAATTTGGCTTTACCATATATGCAAAGAGGAGAAAAACCTTGGATTGAATGGATGGAAGAAATATTTGGAGCAGATAACTATTTTGTTCACTTTAATCGTCAAATAGGTGTAGCAGATGCTATATTGGATGAACATAAATCTCAGTTTCTTGGTAATTTGTTTCGTAAGAACACTCCACCTGCAATTCCTGAACCAGGTATGATGATGATTAATCTTGCAAAGGCAGAAAAACCACTTGGAGACCCTATAATGAGTGAAAGTGAATTGGCTGTTTATGTTTCTGCTTTCGAAAAATCTGGATTTACAGGAGGTATAAATTGGTATAGAAACCTTGACCAAAATTGGCATTTATTAGCAGACGTGAATCCAATTATTAAACACTCTGCACTTATGATATATGGAGACCAAGATATGATTCCTAAATCGGAAAACTTAACAGATTTTGTTCCTAATGTAGACGTAGTTAGTTTAGATTGTGGTCATTGTATCCAACAAGAAAAACCTGAAGAAACTAATCAAGCCATATTAAAATGGTTAGAACAACATAATGAATAAAGAGGAAATAGAAACATATTATCCTAAAAGTCAAACAGATTGGAGAAACTGGTTAGAAGTAAATCACCAGTTGAAACAGTCTGTTTGGCTTGTTTTTTATAAAAAATCAACAAAAGTTGCCTCTATTAGTTGGAGTGAATCAGTTGATGAAGCACTCTGTTTTGGATGGATAGATAGTACTAAAAAAACAATTGACTCAGAAAGGTACATCCAATATTTTAGTAAAAGAAAACCTAACAGTATTTGGTCTAAGGTAAATAAAGATAAAATAGAATATTTAACTTCAAAAAAACTTATTTGAGAAGCTGGCTATAAAGCTATTGAAACGGCAAAGGAAAATGGTTCTTGGTTTATATTAGATGATGTAGAAGCACTAATTCTTCCTGAAGATTTAAAAAAAGAATTTGACAAAAGAGAGGGAGCTTTAGAATATTACGAGAGTTTAAGTAAATCAGTAAAGAAAATTCTATTAAGTTGGATTGTACTAGCTAAAAGAGATGAAACTAAACAAAAAAGAATTATTGAAATAGCAGAAAATGCTAGTAGAAATACGAAACCAAAACAATTTCGATAAAATAAAACAGCAGACAACCAGCTGTATGTTCCATTGTACAAATAGTTTGTCTTCGCTATCGCTACGCAAACGATTTATACAACGACGTTAAGCTTAACATACAGCTATTCATTACCCACCATTTACAAAAAAACAGTTTATTTAATTCTATGTACGTTTCAAAATCCAATCCGAAATTATATTTAGAGCTTTTACAGAGAATGTCTCTTCAATATTTGAATATTCATCCATTTTACCAGTTTTGGCATTTTGAAATAAATGATTAAGACCTTTAAGTTCAATAATTTCATAATCTTTATTTTTTCCTTTTTCTAATGCTTCTCGCAGACCAGCTTGATTAATTTTTGCTTCTACTTGCGTATCTAAGCTACCATTCAATGAAAGGACAGGACAGTTTACTTTTTCGTATTCATCTGCTGGATTATAGTCATAAAAATAGCGAATCCACTTGGTTGTGCGTATTTCTACTAATCCATTAACTATTTCATTTACTTTAACTTCAGGGACACCTAAGTTTTTAAGTATGGGAGCAATGGTCTCATTATAGTGTGTTTTTAATTCCCGCTTTATCTCAGAAACATTCTTATGCTGTTTTGCAATTTTGATTGCTTCTCTAATTGCATTTTCATAAGCTAATTCATCAGGTACAGGAAACGGACGCATAGTTTTAGACTGAATTACTGAAAGTTCTGTTCCAGAAATTCCAGTACCAGCCAAAGAAACAATAAAAGCAACATCGTTGGTTTTATTTGCTACTAAAGGAGCTATGATTCCACCTTCACTATGTCCTATTAAACCAATTTTATTTACATCAACATCGTCTCTTGTTCTTAAATAATTCATAGCGCTAATTACGTCTAAAGAAAAATCATAAGTAGTTGCATTAGAATGATTTCCTGTTGATTCACCAAATCCTCTATCATCATAGCGCAGAACGGCTATACCTTGTTTAGTAAGGTAATCTGCCAATATCAAAAAGGGTTTGTGCTGTGATATCGTTTCGTCCCTATCTTGCGGACCACTTCCGCTTATCAATATAACAACAGGATGTTTTTCATTTTTTTTAGGACGTGTAAAAGTACCTGCAAGTGTTATATTGGCATCCTTATTTACAAAACTTACTTTTTCTTCAATATAAGAATAAGGTTTTAGTGGCTCTTGAGGTCTTCTGGATTTTGATGTTTCGAGCATCGAATTCCTGGACAGATTTAAGGAAAATGTATTTAAGCCTTCGACTAATTTACCATTAATTAAAGTGCGATTAGCATTGAGTTTTCCACTATATTTCATTCCTACGTTTGATAAGTCAATTATTAAGCTATCAGCGGTGATCAAAGTCTTTAATGCCTTGATTCCATTGACTCTTTGTGTCGGAATATCAACGGTGGTTTGATACGCTTTCCCATCATCTTGAATGTTAAATATAAAATTGAATTTTGTGTCCATATCCACTTCAATGGCACCATTCCATATACCTGTTATATTCTGTGAAATTACCGTTAATGTTAGAAAAAATAGGCAAATTGTTATTATGCTCGTTTTCATAGTTTAAATTTTTAAAATTAGTACAGAGTAATCCTTGCTGAAATTTTTCAGCATAAACTTTTGATTGATTTTTTATTAAAATTTGTCTTTGACTTGGTCTTTAAGAAGATGTATCTTCAAGCTCTTCCAGAATATGAGAAGCAGAAGCTGTTACATTTTTGTATTTGCCATATCCCCAAATGGAAAATAGAATTAGAAAAAATGCCATAACAGGGATGTACCAATATATCAAATTGATGTTTGTAATGAATATGTCCTTTCCTTTAAATACTTTTACTATAGCGGGTAAACTAACTACCAAAAGGATAAAATTAAGGTAAATACCAACTTTTTGTGTTAGCAGAAATTGTCTTTTCTTTCTTGCATATGCTATTAGGGTTTCTTTGTAATTGTTATTGGTTAAGTCTATGTTTTTCATACTTCTAATGGAACGCAACACGATTACTGGAAGTACAGTTAAATAACAAACAGTAAAAATACCAGAGGCCAATAAATACCAAGTGTTCAGCTCATAAAATCGTGAAATAAGCAAAATAGCTGCTATGAAACAGATGACAGCACCTATCCCTTCATACTTTGAAATTATACCAATTTTATTTTTATAACGTTCTTTAGTCATTTCCATAATTAATTTATTGGTTAGTTTTTTCTGATTATCCAGTTGGTCGCTCATTTGAGACCAAGTCGCTTGCATTTCTTCGAGTTCCATAATTTTAATTTTTTATTATCTGCTTGTTCAATTTTTCTTTAATCCTTGCCATACGTGTTCCTATATTACTTGTGGACATACCCGTTATTTCGGATATTTCTTCATACTTTTTTCCCTCTAAAAAAAGAAATATAATTCCTTTGTCAATCTCCCCAAGTTCTCTAATATGAGCATATAGTATCTTAAGACGGTCTTCAAGGACTGGGTCATAATTTTCATTTATTAAAACAATTTCATCGAGTGATGTTTTGTAGCCTTTTCTTTTCTTATTTTTTAGATATAAAAGAGCTGTATTTAATGCGATGCGATAAATCCAAGTACTTCGCTTTGAATTACCTTTAAATGTATTAAAGGATTTCCATAACTGATACACAATATCTTGATATAAGTCCTTTTGATCTTCTTCATCATTGGCATACAACCTTGTGATTTTATAGAGGATGCCTTCATTATCTTGAATTACTTCTACAAATTGTTTTTCTTGTGTCATAAATTATTCGCTATACTCTATTAGTATATACTTATTTGAAAAAAGCACAAAATATTTTATTTTTTTTAATGAGCTTAATATTCTTAATAATAAACGGAGAGGAAAATTTAATATATTGCGTTTTCAGAACACTAAAATTAGTGAAGTGTATAAATTCGAAAAAACTGAAGAACATCGGCAAAAAAAACGGGGGTAACAACGGTAACCGTTGCACAAGCCAGTAATTCTTTAAAAAACGACGTATTCTAAGCCTTTTTAAGAAGGCTTTTTTTATACTGTTTGCTATTTAATTGAGATCTTTAAGGGCTTTATATCGATGCCAAAAAGAGTATAGAACGAAGTTTTTTGTAAATTCTGGACAAAGTAAAGATAGCTGCTCCGCTTTTTACCTTTTTGTTTATAAATTTCAGGTACTTTTTTAAATTATAGGCAGTCGCTGAGAGGTGCATTACCTTGGTTGCCTGCTGTATTCCTATCGTGTTAATTTTTCG
>NZ_JBSIBP030000023.1:0-8504 GCF_053613295.3 Aquimarina ulvae | reverse complement strand
AAAATTAGCAATAAGTATCCTGTAACTATCGCTTTGTAGTTGTAACTTTTTCATACGGTATGTGTTTTTTAGAGTTTTGTGGCGAGGTAGGTGTAATGTTTTTTTATTCAGGTTGTTAACTTCGCCATTTGAGTAGTGGCGAACTTATGACGAAGTGGCGAGGTGTATTTGTTCAACACATCTATCTAATGCATTTCTTATTAATGATTTAAGTTCTTTGTATTGGTCGATATGTAAGATTTCAAAATGGTAGAGCTTACCTTTTTTGCCTTTTACTTTCTTGATATAACCTTCTTCCAATAATTGTGTATTGTATCTGCGTAAGGTGGTTTCCTTTACTCGTAGATTTCTGCGGATTTCTGTATTGGTAAAAGTTGTCTGATTATTTTCTTTTAAATACGCCTTGAGGCGTTCTAAGTGATTTCGTACTGCTCCGCTAACAGTATCACTTTTATGCAGTAATACTTCAGTAATTAATTGATTCGCTTCTCGTATATCTTCAATCGTAGTTTCTATATATTCTTCTCCTGTCTGCTCGTCATATTTTTTCTGTCTTTGCCACTGGCAGTAGAAAGTAACTGCTTCTATAAATTGTAAATAATGACTATTGGTTCTTCTTGGTTTAAATACAGATGCTGGCAGTTCTAAATATTCTGCATAGGGATTGATCACTTTAATAGGTTGTAATATTCTTTGTACATCTCGTAAAAATCTAGCGGTTGCAAATTCTGCATTCTTATCTAATTTGCCTGCGGAGGCTCTCCGCTGGTATTGCATGATCTTTTTATCCTGTTCTTGGGATTCATCGATATATAGTAAAAAACTACGATTGCTATTATCTTCATAAATAGATTCCTGAGTGGTACATCCTGATACACTAACTGGACCTTCTACGGTAAGATGGATCGTTTTGGTAGTGCCTTTTTTATCTTTATGAACTACGGTTTTGGTGATCTTCTTTTTGGATTGTAACTCTCGTAAGGGATAGAGTACACTTTCTGCTCCATCTAGATCTTCTATTAATATGAGTTTGTTCCTGAGTTCTGTTCTATTGAAGTAGTAAAAAGCGTTGGCAGATAATACCGTTATTTCTATGGTATCTTCGTCAGGTATGAGTTCTGATACTTTGGATTGTAAATGTGTTTTTCCAACACCACTACTACCCAAACTGATACAATGTAATGGGCTAGACGTTTTTCTGGATGTAAATATTAAATACATTAATAATCGATTGACTTCCTCTCCGATAACTCCGCTTTTACCAATCAGGTCATTCGTCTTTTTTAACAAGTCTTTTGACTTTAAAAACTTCTCTGCGGCTTTACGCTCTTTGCTAGATAATATCTTGCCTGCAGGTGCTACCTGCTCTTGGTCTAGTTGATCAATGCGATATTGTTCTAACGCACTAGTGAGATTTTGGAGGCACTGCCTCACTATAGAGGTACCGATTTCGATACGCTCTGCAATCTTTCTAACAAACTTTTCTACCGTAGTATCATTATACAAATCAACACTATGTCTCAATACATTATGTTGTTTTGGTTTTTGAACACTCAATGTCACACGCATACGCTCTAGGTTCGTAAACTTGATACCGCCCAGAATATGGATTTCTAAGTCTTTTGTAGTGTATGCATAGTTGTTGGGATTGGTGGTGTCTAGCATTGTTGAAAAGTATATTATCTGAATGATTATTCACAAAACTATAGAATTATTCAGATTTAGACAAGAACTATTCTATTTGTTTCTGATGTTTTCTTCATATATATTTGTGCTATATAGCTTATAAATATCGTAAAACTGAACTATAATGGACTTTGGAGACAGAATAACCTTAGTACGCAAGCAGAAAAAAATATCACAAAGTGAGTTGGGTAAGCTTGCTAATGTATCTGGTGATATTGTGGGGAAGTACGAACGTAATGAGATGAAGCCATCTATAGAAACAGCTCGTAGATTGGCTAATGCTCTTAATGTTACTTTAGATTATTTAGTAGGAGATAGTGATACTACCGTGTTTGACAAAGATATTACCAAACGTATCGAAGATATTATTGATATGGGTAGTGAAGATAAAAACGCGCTATTTAAAATTATTGATGCGTATATCCGTGACTTTAAAGCTAAAAAAGCATATTCTTAAAATTGCAACAAAAGGAATTATGAAAAAGATATTCAAAGTAACCTTATCCTTTATCCTATTAATTTGTACAAATTCTTACGGACAGAATAAATACAATGAAGTAATTATATCTGAAGCTAATAAAATGATTAGCTCTTTAAAAGAAAAGGACTATCAAACACTTATAAATGATTATACCTATCCTAAATTGTTAGAGTTATCAGGGGGAAACACAAATATGCTAAATCAAATCACTACCCAAATAAAAAGAATGGAAGATGGTGGGGCTAGAATTAGCGATGTAGCAATCGGTGAACCTAAAAAGATTTTTGTAGCTGGTGATGAATTACATTGCCTTGTTCCTCAAAAATTAGTTTTAAAAGTCCCAAAAGGAAAAGTTATTACAAATTCCTTTCTGCTTGCTATATCTAGAAATAACGGAGAAAAATGGTATTTTTTGGATACCAATCAATTAGATCCAGTAAGAGCAAATCAATTATTTCCTGAATTTAATCAAGATCTTCAATTACCAGAAAAAAGAGACCCAACATTTATACCAGATTAAAAAAACCAGCTACATCATTACAACATAACTGGTCTTTTACTCTTATTTATTTCTAACTCTTACCCCTGCGAAGTTAAAAACTGTCGCAGAGCCTAATCATTCTTCGATGAGCTGGGAAGTTAAAAACTGTCGCAGAGCATCACTCTTCGCAGAGCTGGGTTTAAAAATATATTTGACAACTAATTAGGTGCTAAGATACCCTTTTAGTTTTATTTTACAAACTTTTTAGTTTTTGAAGAACCGATTTAGTTTCTATATCTTTGCTTATTACTAATAACAGAGGGTTAAAAACCTTATAACGTTTCTTTTTATGAATTTTGGAAGTATTATAGTAGAACTAAGAAAAGAGCAAAGTATATCACAAACAGATTTAGCTTCTAAACTTGGTATTCATAAAAATGTATTAGGCAGATATGAACGTAACGAAGTGTTTCCCTCTATAGAGATTGCTCGTAAAATTGCTGATATACTAGATGTATCATTAGATTACCTTACTGGTAAAGCAGATGTGCAAATGGATAAAAATACCCGTCAACGTATCCTAGAAGTGTCTAAGTTTGAAGAAGAAGATAAAGAACACATCTTTTCTGTTATCGATGCTTTTATTGCTAAAAGAAAAATACAATCTATCTTATAAAAAAACCAGCTACAACTTTACAGCGTAACTGGTTCTGTATTATCTAATAGTTCTTACGCTTACCTGCCAATCTTTGACGCCACTAGAAAAATTCTAGCGTTAAGGGGTTAAAACCTAATGGATGATCATATCATCGTCAAACAATCCTCTAATCACATCCCCATTATTATTTCTTATATCGAAACTGATCTTATGTTGATTGTCCCAAACAACATCCATAGATCCTGAATCTAGTGGAATAAGAGCATCGTTTTCACTACTGTTTACATCAAAATTAGTGGAATAACCAACTCTGGAAAAGGTCAGGGGTTTTGGCGTTACCCCAAAAACATAATGACCATCATCCATATAATTTTCTAAACCTGTTACATACATTCTGGCAACAACAATAACACCTTTACCTCTAAAACTACTACCGGTACGCTCTATACCTCCTCCATAGAGAACCATATCAAAAACTCTGAAGTATTTATCTCCCTGCCATTCTATTTTACGATCCAAAAGACCTCCATTAAGAGTATAAAATGTCTCATTGACCATAACCGTATTAGGCGATACACTTTCATCATCTTTATTACAAGAAGTAACAATAGCCATGGTGACTACAACTAATACGAACTTTAGTATTCTTTTCATTTATTTATTCTTTTATTATATTCCTTTAAAAAACAGCCAACCATAAATCAGTTGACTGCTTTTTTCTTTTTAATATTTAATACGCTCACTGCTCACTCTTACCGCTGCGAAGTTAAAAACTGTCGCAGAGCCTAATCACTCTTCGGAGAGCGGGATAATTTTAATAAAATCTTCATATTTATCTTCATAATACCCTGTAATAACTAATTCTGCTTCTAATTTAGAGAAATCATTATCTTTCAAATCCCTCATCTTTCCTTTTAGTTTGCAAACTTGATTTACGAATTCTTTTGGCCAAATGAAACTATAATCTTTTGTATATACATTTAAATCAGAACTCCATATCCAACTTCCATCAGTTTGTAATGTTCTATAATGAGAAATATAATCATTGGTAAATAATGATTTTGTTCTATCCAAAAAAAAAGTAAGGTTTTCAGAATCCTGAACGTAAGCATTAATTAATTTAGATTGTTTTTTAATTTTACTACATTTAATAATATAAGTATCTAATACTTTATAAATTAACTTATTTTCAATATCAAATATTATTCTTTCGTTCATTTTGTTTCTATTTAGGTGTGTATAAAGTAAAGAACTGTTCAACTGCGCCTAAAAATCTATACCCCGTTCTACTTACTTCAATTTCATATGGTGAAGCTAAAACATTGACTTGTCGCCAATTTGCTAATCCTTGCGCAGTAGTTTTTCCAGATTTAGCAGCTCCACAAATCCAAAGTCTTATATTTCCTTCTATACCTCTGGCATTCAATAACTGGTTGAGTTCCATAAAACTCATCTTTTGTAATTGTTCTCCGTGCATTACAATATCATCAAAACCAGGAGCTAAGTTTTTGAAACTTGAAATATAACTTGCCGCTGTTGCAACATCATCACCAAGTGGCGTAGCTAAGGTTACTGCTCTACTAGGACCATAAGAGACTTGAGAAGCCCCTATTATAAATTCTAGTGGTCCAAATGACATAAGAGTATTTCCAATAAGACTACTTGTAGTATTCATAACAAAATTACCCAATCCATCAGGATCCCAGTTATACCAACCTGCATCAAAATTTCCTGAGAAACCACTAAAATGGTTATTCCACTTATCACGATATCCAACTGCTAAAGCATAATCCAGTCTAGGATCTCCACTCCAATTAAATCCAGCAGGAAAATTTCTTTTATTAACCCCTTTAACTACAGCTTCTTCCAACTCTTCAGTACCTTTGAATGGATTGCCATTATCACAACAAGAGTTATTATCACCATTAGTATCTATAGGTTCAAAAAAGTCATTGAAATTAAAACCTGTAAACCCATCTCCAAAATGTGAAGCGGTTTCACTAACAGCCATTTCCCAATCTTGAGTAACGATTCCGTCATCATTCTGATAAGAGCCACCACCGATATGAGTCCAAGAGTTCCCACCACTCGGATCACTATAAAACACTGGATTATTATCAAAAGCATTATACGGAGATAATCCATGATGTACTACTGGATCAATACGATTCCAACGCGCGATTGCCGGATCATAAGCACGCAGTGGCATCTCGTACATATTGTAGCCTAGATCACTAGTAAGTTCTGTACCATTGTATTTATACTGATGTTCTCTGCCGGTAATTGTGTTATTGTATCCTTTATGTTGCAGACCAAAAGGATAGTAGTTAATGCGTTTTTTTAAGCGGTATCCTACTTTTTTCAAGGTCACTACCTTCAGCTCAAAGCTATTTTTTTATGAACGTTCCTTCTGTCGTCTATCTTCTGTTTGGCTAAAATAGTAATTCTCCTTTTACTTTTATTACGGGTTTGTGTATTTATACTTGCTAACTTCTAAAGCCAGCCGCATCATCAAAGCTGTGTTACATAATCTTAGTTATACCTGCTCTTCCCAAAGTCAGGAGCTATAACTGGAGTTTATGTAAAACAGCCACACACCAACTGCTATACTTGAAGATTTGAGCTTTAAACGATGATTTTTTGAAGGAATATTATAATACTATAGCGGTATAATCGTGCTGTAGACGTGATTTAGTGAGTTCTGGAAGGTTCCCGGCTGATTACCGGAGGTTTTTTAGCTAGTTTACGTGACGTTCATTCGCCACTAAGGCTACCACTTCAAAAGCGGAAGAGCCTCTGCGCTGCATCCTTCCGCTATTCCACTTTTGAAGTACATAATCTTATGTGTTTTTTGTCAAAAATTTTATCCAATAAATGATCTGTTCATTAAACAAAGCCCAAACGGTATAAGCTATTAATAAACAAAAAACCGTTCGGATTATAATCCATATTTCTTTTGATATTTTAGAGTTAATACTTTTTTCAATAATCCGTTTAATACTAGGTATTTTTTGGTTAATTTTTAGAGCATTATACTTTTTAATAGGTCTATATAATTCATCAAATTTGTTTATATCAGTATCCTGTATAGTGTACTTATTATCCTTTTTTAGATATCTATCTTTGGCTATAAACCTATCAATTGTTTCAATAAATGTGTGATTTCCGTTATCTTTATTTATTTCATAAACATCCACTAAATCTGGCTTTGTAAGTATTTCATAATTAATCTCTAGATGCTTTTTTAATATTTCATTTTTCCAATAATGATACGAACCTCCTATTTCTTGTTTTGTATGTTTGTGCCTGATTTTCATTTTACTAACTTACTCTAAAAAGTGTCTTTAGTTTATTCAATAGCTACTTTTTACCAACACCTTTGTAAACATTTAGATTAAAGCTGAAGCTGCGAGGGATCGAGCGGCTGACCTTCAGCTTTAATCTAAATGGTAGGCAATCTGCCGATTGAAGATGCCTGCGTGGCGAGCGCAGAAGACAAAGGCGTAGCCAAAGCGGAGAGGAGCAGCCGACACATAAAAAGGAGTGTAACGGTTTTGTGTGCCAGACGATTTTTATGTTTTCCGATTTATCAAAATATAAACTTCAACATAAATAATCGGCTAGGCTGCGACCAAGCGGCGTAGCCCATGAAGTAGCGATTTTGCTTAATTTATTATTCAGCGATAGCGTACCATATTGTTTTTAAGCAAAAAAGTAGCTACGAGTGAAAGAGGAACGTAATAAGGTCATATGTTTCTAGTGGAGGCTGACGACCGAAGGTGAGGAAGTTGTAACGGTCTGTAAAAATTGCTTTTTCTGCAATTGTGGAAGAAGAAAATATGACTTATGAAGTGACGAAGGAACACCTTATAACAGCTTATTACAAAAGCCCACCTCGGGCTGATGTGATAATAATAAATTGGAGCGATAGCGACTCACTTGGTTATTTATTTATGAAAACAAAAATCCCGAACCTTTCGATTCGGGATTGTTTTAATTTTTAGGCTTTCTACTTGTGTGTAAAACAGCTTGTACATACACTGTTTTATCTTCTATTGTATAATGAACTCCGTAACGAAAGCGATCTGTAAATACAATTCTAATTTCTCTATATCGTTTTTGGAAGTTATTAGGATCACTTTCTATTCTGATAAGAACTTCGTCTATTTCATTTAGTAATTCAAGTGATAATTCTGTATTTTCCTCATACCATTCAAGAGCTTCTGTAATATCCAGTTCCGCTCCTGGTTTAATAATTAGGCTATATCCCATGTTTTGCCTGTAAATTGGATTTTACTTCTTTCCAACTTCTTCCGCTATTAGGATTTGCCTTATGATCTGCTAATCGTTGATCTAAAATCTCTTTATGTTCATCAGATATTTCGTAAGAAGATTCACTTACTTTTCTTCTGTATTTCAACATATTTTTAAAGGCTTCAATAAGCGTGGGATCTTTTACATCTTTCAACTCCTCTAATATCCATTTGATATCTGCCTGTAAATCCATAACATTCATTTTTACATTCATAACAAAGATAGTTTATAAATTATTATTTCAGTTTTTTAATGTATCGGATGATAGTTATTTACGATTTCGTGTAGATTCTCCAGATCATCTTGTAAATACCTTTCTGTAGAACTGATATATCGGTGTCCGGCTAAATACTGTACTTTTCGTAAGTTGTATTGTGATAACCAATTCGTAATAACACTGGCGCGGATTTGTTTGGTACTGCTTACTTTTTGATTGTATCTTTTTAATTGTTTCATAATAGTTGGTGTCATCGTAAAGCGATCTGTATACGGAAAGAGTTGTGACGTATCTTCATAGTTCTTAAGTCTTTTTACTAATTCTTTTCGAACATCGTTTTGGTATTCAAGACAACTCATCATTTGCCAGGGTTTTAGTTCTAGTTCTCTTGCATTGCTTTTCTTTCTGCTAGGAACATAGAGTTTGCCTTTATGGATTTGTAAGTGTTCTTGTTTTAATGATTTTAGATCTTCGGTTTTTAAGCCTTGATAGATCATAAATCCAACAATGATTTTATTACGCTTCGCTGTATAATGTTGATACTTATTTGTGACATTGTCACTTTGGTAACTATAGTATAAATCTTCTAGTTCTTCGGGGTCTAATAAAGTATAATTGATATCTCTTTGTACGCCTCTGATAATCGTATCTTCGATGGGATTGTCTG
>NZ_JBSIBP030000022.1:0-9362 GCF_053613295.3 Aquimarina ulvae | reverse complement strand
ATTTAAAGACTTGAAATTTCAAGATGATATTATATCTGGACTAACTTTTGACCCCACAAATTCGAAAAAAGAATGGTGCGAGTTTTCTCTAAATATATTGACAAAAGAAATTAAAGGAGGGAGTTTTAGGGTTATGCTAGATAACAATCCCAATCTTGAAATGAAAAATAGGATAGAAATAAAGACAAAAGATAACGTAAAAAAACCTTGGTGGAAATTTTGGTAAGCAAAAAGTCGAGTTTGTAACACTATATATAGCAAATTGGGCGATTAGTGTTTAACCCAAAGGGTGTTGTCTATTTGCAAAGTCGGCAAATCTTTTGATTTGGTATTAAAAGAGAAAAATTAAAACAAAATACAAAAGATTTGGCTTGTGGCTAATCCGAAAGTAATCGCTTTTTTTCTGCCCAACTGGATCTGTAAATTAAAATAAAACAATTAAATAATGTGGCTTAAAAAATAGTACCAAAATTATTAGGTAGTCCAACTTGAGGCACCTCCAAAAATTGTTTTACCTAAAAAACTAATTTCCTTTCCTTTGAAGTCATCTATACTTCTCATAATTAAATATTTAAATTAAACAAAATGATTAAATTTTTAGATCACTTTATATTCTTATAAAGCCTATTAAATCGCCAGGTTTCATAACCATACTGAGGTAGTCCAATTGACTCCCTAAATTCGTTTACTTTCTTTGTATTAGTAATGTTTTTTTTTGTTTCATATGTCCAATATTTCTGTTCTTCTTTGTTATATAGTAATAGTTGATCATATACTGCTCCATAAGTAAAAGGATTACATTTTCCTTTTTTCACAAACGACAAAATTTTGGGCATAAAATAAGACTCTCTAATAGAGTCATCTGTATGAAGCAGCATAACTCTAATACTAGGATTATTTTTGTTTGGATTAGATGATGTACCAATGATTCCAGAATTAGGATAACCGTATTTTTCAAAAATTGTAATCAATTTTTTGGTATTAACATCGTCTATAGAATCTTGTTTTGTAATATTTTCGCCAACATAATTTCTACCTCGATAAAGTTGATCTTTTATCTTCATTTCTAAGATTTCTTCACGCAAACTTATATCAAGTGTTTTTATAAATATTATTGACAATGAATCGAAATGCTTCTTTGATAAATTTGATTCAGTTTTAACCAATTTAAGAATACTGTCATTGTTTATTTGATTCCAAGTGATTCCATATTTACTTATCAGGTTGCGCAACCCATCGAATGATTTACCTTTGTTATTGGTAAGATAGGCACTCTTAATATACGTCTTATATTCATAATATATTGGAAGATTAATAGGTGAATTCTGTTTAAATGCACCTTCTAATATAGAATACGATTTTAAATAATTGCCTTCGATAAATAAACTATCCGCTTCGTAAACGGATCTATAATATCCACCGTCAATGTAGTTTTTTTGCTGTGATTTCGAGCTACAACTCGTTAAAAACAATGGCAAAAAAAGAAGAAATAAGGATTTAAGTTTTTTTTTTTCATAGAGAATGATAATTTCTAACAATGATAACAAATTAAAAATAAATAGTTTAAATTTCTCTTAGTCGTTCTTATTCAATACAAGTACTTCTTTAATTCAATATGTAAAGAAATACTTCGGTTTGTTCTTGTTTCAGATTGTTTTGGTATTTCTTATAATGTTCATTTCGGTAACCATATATTTTTTTGTTAGTAAAATTACCTAATTTTTCTATAAAAATTCTTTTCTCTAATAATAAGTGTCTTAAATATTTAAAATGTTACCCAAAATTTTTAATTATTTTATTTTGTATGCAATATTTTTTTCTTTTAATCATGAATTCGAGATTTGTAGACATAAAAGTGAAATCCACGAGTAAGAATTTTGAAATAAAATTATAGATCCTTCTGCTGGTACTGGGGCAAACACATTTAAATACCCTGGCCATTCGTTACCCTATTGGACTAGGAATTTAAAAGAGTTAGCCCTTGCCTCTGCCCTTTCTAATAGAAATCACAAGTTGCGTGCTGCTAAATTTTCCATTTAATTTTTATGTCACGGTTTTCATTCATTACGGTGACGGCCAACTTTCGTTCGTACCTCTCTACCATAGCTTTAAGTTGTATTTACTTTGGTTTGGTGTAACGATACCAAGTAAAAAAACTTACTCCTTTAATTTACCTAATAAAATGTACCTTTTTTGAACTATATTTTGTTACAACAGAAACATCCACGGAGTAAGCCCACGAGGCATTCAGGGGAATTTTTTTTAAAGTTTCAAAGCCAGCTTCGAGGTATTAAACCCAAGATCCCTCTGAAAAATCGGGATTAGTTCAACTAACTTTTCCAGCTAGTAACACCCAAAAACGCCTACTTCTGAAGACTTTCTTTCTGAACACTTTCCTTTTTTTCTGCAAGCATATTTTGTTCCTTGATTTGTAACTCATCGGTAATTCTATCCAGTAATACGGCAAAATCATCCTGATTGATGAGGCTACTTTCGCGACCCGGAAAAATCTCTTCTACTGGAAATCTGTAATTGAGGTCAATGGTAAATTGATAAAAATTGGTAAGCAACTCATTTTTTGTATTTAAACGAGGGACCTCTAAAATAACGGGATCATTAATGCTACTTGTGTAATTAGGAATTATCCAAGGGCGACTAGAATTAAGAACATCAGGATCGCGCTTTAGTGTGATATGGGTACTAGGTATTCTTTTTTTATTTGTATACCACTTATTTTGAACCGCATCATAAGCATCATAGGTTTCTTTTACAGTTTTTACAACACCTAAACTATCTAACGTAGATGCGATAATTTCTGTTGCTGCCTGATTAAAAGGAAGCTCTGAACGCAAGGTTTCCATACCTACGTGTATCCCAAGTAAGTTTGAATACACATCCTCTACAGAAAAACTAGAAAATTTTTCTGGTATAAAAGGTATTGTTGATGCGCCAAACCAAGTAGAAATCTCGTGCCATAAAGAAAGATCGTATGTTATTTTTCCTGCTAACAAAATACCATCACTATTAGTAAGTTGTTCTGGTACATTTAAATATAAAGTCTTACGCCCGGCTTCGTTACGTAAGGGCAAAATCACTTCACCTTTTCCTCTGCTTTCTAAAATCGTGGTGTATAAATAGCGTGTCCAATCAATTTGATCTCGTAAATGACCAATATCGATAAAACCACCTTTATGGGTATAGACGGTTCCGGTACCTTCGCTCTTTTTACCCATATAGTGATGTTCATTCAGATCATCAACACTAATCACTTGATCGATGGAAATAAATGGCACTCCCCATATTTTTAAATCATAGCCAAAAGCACAACATGCTCGAATAATTCGAGGTGGAGTTTTGCTTAGGTCAACAGCATCATCCTGTACATGTTGAGCACTCATCTTTATAGGAGTAATAACAACACCTATTACTAAAAAGAATTTTATGGTATTTAATGCTATTTTGTATATGACAAATTTCATAAAACTAAGTGATAATATTATAGATTGTTACGCTTTATCATATCAGGATAAAGTTCATCTTCGACCCACATAAAGTTTGGGAATATCCGAATAATTTTTTCATAACATACCTTGGCTCGCTGTATTTGATCGGTAGCTTCGTATGCTTGCCCTAAAGCAGTCATTGTATTTATGTACATCCAATTATTTACGACGAGTCCTTGTTTTTCAAAGCTCTTAACAGCCTTTTCGTAGTATTTAATCGCCTCCCCTTTATCTCCTCCAAAAGCTGATGGGCGATAATACATGGAGTTTCCTTTTTCAATATTTCCCTGAATATTCTCTGGGTCAAGTTCAATAGATTTGTCAATATATCGCATACTTTTCCTACCTAAGTAAATAGCTTTTAGATTAGAAATACCAATGGTAAATGCAATATAAGCTCCTTTGTAAGCTAACAATGTTGGGTTTTCTGGTGAATCCTCTAGTAACTTATCAATAATTTTTTCTGATTTATCAATGTACTCTTCGGCGGTATCATCTTTTTCAGCACCAATTAACCAGGCTGTATACCCATAATAATAACTGATTAGCTCTAATTGTTCCTCAAAACTATTAGTATTTACATTTTTTTCGCAAGAATTCATCAATTCCAACCACTTATCCATTTTGCCTCGTGAATACGCTTTATAAATTGGATCACGATAAGGGCTTTGAGAAAAGCCTAATTGTATTGAAAACAGTAAGGTAATGATCGCAATTATAGATCTTGTAATATATTTCTGTCTTTCCATATTAGTTTCTTCTGTTTATTATTTATAAGCCCCTTGATTATTATTAAAAGAAATATAATGTGTTGTGGCAGGACCAAGAGTAAGTTTTGAATAACTGATTGCTGACTTGCTAACACGACAAAAAATCGAATACATATTATGCCAGCAAGATATGCAATAAACCACCATACCCCCAAGTATATATACACTACAAATGGAGCGATAGTCGTTAAAACTCCAAAAGAAATAGTTACTAAAATACTATTTCCAAAGAATTGAAATATGTTTTTTATAAATCCTTCAATAGCTTCATCTAATCCAACATACATTCGGCAAGAAATATCATTATCTCCTAAGCGTGTATCGCTGGCAAGGCCTTCTTGTTTAAACAGTTTTATAATAGCCATATCTTCTACTTTATCAGACTTGCATTGTTCATGGGGCCATATTGCCTTATAGGTAGCTGCTTTAAACATCATAAACTGACCATTAGCTGCTGAAAAAATTTTGTTTTTTGATTTTCGAATTAGATAAATGGGTAATATGCTTAGTAAAATCCAATTCATTAGCGGTACCGAAACTTTTTCTCCAAAAGATTTTACTATTTGCTTTGGGAATATTGACAACAGATGAAGTTCGTGTTTCTGAAGATAGCCAACGCTACGTTCGATTACGTCTTTTTTTACACTTACATCAGCATCCAAAAAAAGTAATATATTACCAGTAGCGGCTTTTGCTAACTGGTGACAGGCATGATTCTTGCCTAACCAACCTTTTGGAAGTGCATCTCCATTCAACAATTTAATAGTAGGCGTAAGTGTTGCCCAATGCTTTATGATACTTTCTGTTTTGTCGGTTGAGTGATCGTTGTAGACAATGATTTCTAGTGTGGTGTATTCAAATGTTGATAATTGTGATAATAAGGCTCCAATATTTTCTTCCTCATTACGCGCCGGTATTAAAATAGAAACAGATGGTGTTGATCTTAATGGAGTTGTCTTTGGCAAATAAGCAAACGAAAGATAATTAACAAATGCCACAAGCAATCTGATAAAAAGTAGGGTCATTAAAAAATAACAGAAATAGATCATATGACACCTTGTTTTGTAAAACACGCTTTTGCAAAACGATTAAATTCTCGTTCTACCTCATCAGCATTTGTACTTGTACTTATCGTATGTGTTTCATAATACGCAAATATATCAGGTCTAAGTTTAGTTCCGTAATTAATAAGGTTAACATTGTATACCAATTGGAAATCATTTTTTGCGTTTTCTAAAACATAGGAAAGTAAACCTTTCTCAAAAGTAAACTCTCTTGTGTATATACTCTTTATTCTTCCTTGCGGAAAAAACAAAAATAAATTCTTCTTATCCTGTAACATTTCAACAGCATAATTGAGACTATCAATACTCGAACGATTGCCTTTACTAATTGAACTAGCACCAATTTTGGTTAGTATCATGTTTTTTCTCAGTTCCTTTTCCAGCATCATAAAATTAAACCTTCGTTTAAAAATTTTGAGGTTTAACAAGATTTGAATAAAGCCATCATAAAACGAAAAATGATTACTAATCATAAGAATGGGAAGTCCTTTTTCTTCGTACTCACCTTTATACTTAACATTACCAAAAAAAAATCCTATTAGTATTTTCGTATAGTAATGAGAAAATTTTATCCAGAATGTGTTATGATTGGCTCGTATCATTTTTTAGTAAAAATATGATGAATAACTAAAACTATAAAAAAAACAAATTGAACAAAAAATAACCCACGTGCAGGCCGATTGCTTGTATTTACCTTAAACTTCTGAATAGCCCAATTAAAAATTAAACCTAATAGAAACCAGATTATATAGTTTTTTATAGGCGGTTCGTTTTTTGCAAACATCCACATATCTATTAGGGGAGCAGCTTTTTCGAGTAAGCTATCGTACACAACCATCAGTGATGCTGCGCCAATAATAATCAGATTGTTATTGGATGTATATTTCGAGATAATACTATTTGATGCATACGATAAGAAAACCCAATTAAGACCAATAATAACAGGCACATCAGCTATTTTGAAACCAAGCCCCTTACCATATGAATACACTCCAAATAATTTACCGGTTGCTACACCAATAATTTCGGTTACAAAGCTCAGTATAAAAATACTTGCTAGGACGGCCATTGTTTTTACATTCCAATTTTTGTGATGTGAAAAGACAGCTATGGAAACTAAAACCAAGGTATACGGTGTAATTAGTATAAATAAATTGTAAGTAGTGGGCGTAAAATATAAAACCAATCCTACACAGTAAAAAACTATAAAAGTTACTGGAAGCCCGTCATCTACGATATATTTAATCATCCGATTCATCTAGTATGCGAGTATTTCATTAGAAATCGTTGTAACATTAGCTAAGCAAAGTGGAATTCCAGTAGTAGATGCCTGTTTTTTTAATACAGGTATATCCTGTTGTCTGACTGCTAAACCAATAGCAATCGCTGAGCCACCAATTCCGGAACCAATGACTACAATCCTCATACGTTTTTAGTTTTTTTAGATCTCATTTCAAAAATATGAGTTAGCGCCAAAGGTGATAAGAGCAATGAAAAATTATAAAACATATCTTCAAGAGGAATGGAAAGCACATGGATTCCTAATATTACCTGAGGATTATAATCAAAAACAGCTTGTTCAATTCCTGTACCCGTTAAGATTCCGTTGATAATAAAAAATGGAATGAGTAAAATCGGATAGATTGCTAAATAGTACTGTACTACTTCTCTGGCAAAATAATAACTTAATAAGAGTATTATCGGCAAAACAAGGAAGTTAACAAAAGTATAGGTATGATCTCGGTTTAATAAGGAGGTTATAACTGATAATACTACAATTAGAAAAGTTAACATTGTTGTCCATTGCTCGTTTAATTTAAATTTTGGAAAATGAAATTGAACTGCATAAAACGAGAACGCACACGCATAGGGAATGGCAATAAAAAACAAATATTCTTCTAAAGGAAGTTTATTTATATAAATCCCTGAGTTATAAATTGGGTTGAAAAACCAACATCCCATATGAGTGAAAATGATATCCCAAGTAACAAAAATAATCATGGTTATTAGGATTGCAGGAAGCAGGTATTTCCAACGCATATAGAGTCTAAGGTTTTTCTCGAAACTCAACGCCAGAGGTCCAGCAAGTGAAATAAGAAGTATAATTAAGTAAAGAGACATAGTTCGTAATTTTATTGTTTTCTCTATGCCAATTTAAGTTTGTTGGTCGTGTAAATAGAAACTAATGCCCATATCTTATACCTATTGGGTATTCGAACTCGCTCATTAAGTAATTTCTCTACAGGAGTAGCCCCTATCTTATTTGTGAGTTTACTGTAATAAGTATAGGCTGCATATACTCCGCTTCTCGAATTGTCGGGCAGTTGTTTGATCCCCTCTAAAGCAACTCTGAAATCTTCGTCGATATATTCGATGATTTTTTTCTTAATGCTTTCAGTTAATTCATTATCTATTAGGATTGGAAAGTAGATGCGATGTAACTGATTGATGTCGTCATTAATGTCACGCAGAAAATTTACTTTCTGAAAAGCCGAACCCAAACGCATAGCAGCTGGTTTTAAAGCTCGATAACGTTCTTCGTCACCGTTAACAAAAACCTTCAGACACATTAACCCGACTACATCAGCCGATCCATATATGTAAGCTTTAATCTCAGTATCGTCAAACTCTTTTTTTGATAAATCACTATGCATACTTTTTAAGAAAGCTTGTATCAGTTCATCATCAATGTTATACTTACGAACAGTTGCCTGAAACGAATTAAGTATTGGGTTAAGACTTATACCTTGGTTATAGGCACGATAATAATCTTCTTTAAAATTTGAAAATAAGGTAGCCTTATCATACTCGTGAAATGTATCAACAATCTCATCAGCAAAACGTACAAAACCATAAATACTATAGATACTATCTCTTATTGATTTATCAAAAAGTTTAATACCCATTGAAAACGAAGTACTATAATTTTGAGTAACAATTTTACTACACTTAAATGATACATCATCAAATAATTCCTTCATCTACTGCTTTTTATTTTTTTGATGCAATTTCACACTCATGCAATACAATTATCATTATTACTTAAATAGGATTACTTCAGTTTATTTCATTATTATGAAAAGGTTCGTCCCTGAAGAGCTGATTAAGTATTCAAACTATTTAGTTCTTTATTATTATTTTGTATTTTGATAAGTTAATATCTGTACAAAAGTAATCATCTTTTTGAAACTCGCCTATTTTTTTAAAATTGGCAACGAGACTAACCCAGAAACCTTTGTGAGTGTGGTTTGATTATCCATAGTATTCGATACTAAAAATATTAGAATTGCTTAGGAGTAAAAAAGCATTCCTGAATGAATTGATGAATAAAAATAAATTGAAATTACGAATTCAAGAGTTTCGTTTCCTAAAAAGCTTGATGAAATAATCTAAAATACAAAAGAAATAAGTGCTTTAATAATTTATAGAGAATTCAATCTTGAGATGTCCTCCTCGAAACTTAATCGGAGTACAAAAGTTGTGACTTTTCATCATCAATGGTAAGTTTTACGTTATAATTATTTACAAACCAAAATACTAAGTTGACCAATTTAAAGGCAGAGTTGAACTTTTAGGTGAGAGATTAATCAATTAAAAAGAATAATATGACTATCATTTCTACCAATTATATGACGACTTTTTCTCAAGAAAACTCATTCTAATTCTTTTAATTTTCTCAAAAAACCTTTCCAAACCCTGTTTTTTCGTTAAAATATGTTAAAATAGTACCTTTTTATACATAGTACTGTAACAAAATTAAAACCTGTACGTCTAGTAAGTATACAACAATCAAAAAACAATAGAAATTATGAGAACATTAGACAGCAATCAAATCACAAAAAAATTAGAAAACACTAACGGAAACATCTGGAACGCAAAAAGACGCTATAGATAATCCAACCATTCATCAATCAATCAATCAAAAAAGAAATCATGAGAACATTAGACAACAATCAAATCACAAAAAAATTAAAAAACACCAACGGAAACATCTGGAACGCAAAAAGACGCTATAGATAATCCAA
>NZ_JBSIBP030000021.1:0-9410 GCF_053613295.3 Aquimarina ulvae | reverse complement strand
TAAATTTAATCTAAATTTATAATCGAGAGTCAGATTAGATTTTTGTATAGATCATTATGAAAATCCAATTGTTTTTTATACTCAATAGCTAAATATCGTTCGATAAGTGATGTGCTTATTCGAGATAAACTCTAAATTTATACATCTTAGTTTGAATTATTCTGTCAAACAGTTTCTTAGATTATTATTTAAAGCAACGTTGTATTGGTCAATAGCACTGTGCTTATTTATAGTCATTCGTTATTATGCGCTTGGTGATGAAGAGGGTATTGACAATTCGGTGATTCCTATAGTAGACTGGCTTAGAATCGGTATGATTTATGGTTTAATTATCGGATTATTTTATGCTATCATTGAATTTATATTTGATAGGTTTTTGTCTAAACGATTACCTTTATGGGTTGTAATATTGCAGAAATCTGCAATATATTTAGTCGTGCTTATATGGGCAACTGGTTATGTGTTTGAGCTTATGGAAACCAGATTAGATCTAAATTATCTGCACGAAGGTGATTGGTGGAAGACTAGCAAGATTTTTTGGTTAATTGTCGCTTACTTTATATTATCATCTCTGATTTTCTCATTTATTAAAATAGCCAATGAAAAGTTTGGACGAGGAGTGTTTTTGAAACTTTTATTTGGCACGTATAGGAAGCCTAGGGAGGAAAAAAGAATTTTCATGTTTTTAGACCTAAAATCTTCTACGGCTATTGCTGAGCAATTAGGACATTTTACATATAGTAAATTAATTCAGGATTGTTTTTTTGACTTGAATAGGGTAATGACAAAGTATGATGCGGATGTATATCAGTATGTTGGCGATGAGGCAGTACTGCATTGGACTTTTAAACAAGGAATTAAGAATGAAAGTTGCATTAAAGTGTTCTTTGCTTTTGAAAAAAGATTGACTAAAAATAAGAAACGATACGAATCTAAATACGGTTTGTTTCCGGAGTTTAAAGCAGGTATACACGGAGGGAAGCTTATCGCTACCGAGGTTGGAACCGTAAAAAAAGAAATTGCCTTTCACGGAGATGTAATAAATACAACTGCAAGAATACAAGAAAAATGTAATGCTTATCATGAATCTTTACTTATTTCTGAATCTTTATTAAAAGCAATAACGTTTAGAAAGGAGTACGATATAAATTCGATTGGTAGTATTAATTTAAAAGGAAAAGAAAAGAAAGTAACATTATATGCTATCAATAAAAGAAAAAATAGCTGAATTCGAAAAAGCCCAGATCGTTCATACGATTTGGGCTTTTGAATAGAGAATACTTAACTAATTAATCTCTAAGAATACTTCTGGAAATTACAATTTTTTGTATTTCACTTGTGCCTTCATATATCTGAGTGATTTTTGCATCTCTCATTAATCTTTCTACGTGATATTCTTTTACAAAACCATTGCCACCGTGCACTTGTACCGCTTCGATTGTAACATCCATAGCGGCTTGTGAAGCAGCTAGTTTAGCCATTGCTCCTGATAAATCATAATCTTCATGATTATCTTTATCCATAGCAGCTTTATAAACTAACATTCGTGCAGCCTCAATTTGAACGTGCATATCAGCAAGTTTAAAAGCGATAGCTTGGTGATTCATAATTTCTGTACCAAATGCTTTACGTACTTTAGAATACTCCTTTGCTAATTCATAGGCTCCTTGAGCTATTCCCAAAGCTTGGGCTGCAATACCAATACGTCCACCAGCAAGTGTTTTCATAGCGAACTTGAAGCCAAACCCATCTTCACCAATACGATTTTCTTTAGGAACTTTAACATCATTAAATATTAAGGAGTGCGTGTCACTACCTCTAATTCCTAATTTATCTTCTTTTGGACCAATCTCAAAACCTTCCCATCCTTTTTCTACAATAAAAGCATTGATTCCGCGGTGTTTTTTTTCTTTGTCTGTTTGAGCGATCACCAAGTAATAATCAGAAGTTCCTCCGTTGGTAATCCAGTTTTTAGTCCCATTAAGAATATAATAATCACCTTTGTCTATCGCAGTAGTTTTTTGTGAAGTGGCATCACTACCTGCTTCAGGCTCTGATAAACAAAAAGCTCCAATGGACTCTCCTGTTGTCAGTTTAGTAAGGTATTTTTCTTTTTGTTCAGGAGTACCGAAGGTGTCCAATCCCCAGCATACCAAGGAGTTATTTACGGATACTATCACAGAAGAAGAAGCGTCTATTTTTGATAATTCTTCCATTACCAGTACATAAGACAAAGTATCCATACCGCCTCCGCCGTATTCTGGTGAAGCCATCATTCCTAAAAAACCTAGTTCACCCATTTTGTTGACTTGCTGAGTCGGAAATTCCTGTTTGTTGTCTCTTTCGATTACGCCAGGTAATAATTCGGCTTTTGCAAAATCACGAGCGGCATCTCGTATCATTATTTGTTCTTCGGATAGTTTAAAGTCCATATTTAATCCTAATTTACTGTGCGCGCATAACACGCAAATTCAACTTTTTTATGAAAATAAATCGAGATAAGTTCGATATTTTTATTAATTCTACAAATATAAGCTATAATAATATAGTTTTGATGTTTTTTTTGTTTTTTGAGATTTTCTTTTGGCACGCTATAATCTACTTGGTTTGATCTTAAAATATTTTTAATTTCTGGAGTACAAAGCATGGGCAATCTTGTTTTTAGTTTTTGAATTATTATTTTTTGAATTTCAGCTTTTGCCCTGTTTAGTTTTTTATATTTGTGGAATCCATCACAGGATGTCGTTTTCAATTTATTAATATCGTTTTTATGAGACAGCACTAACTCCATAATGGAGTGAAACATAATTAGGAAATTCAATAAGATATAGTCTTATAAAATAAAGTGGTTGTATAAGTTGAAGTTAAAAAAATGAAAGAATTATTAAAGAAATACGAAAATAAAGCACCCGAAATAGTTTTTAACTGGAAAGACGCTGAAACTGAAGCAGAAGGCTGGACAGTAATAAATTCACTCAGAGGAGGAGCAGCTGGTGGCGGTACAAGAATGCGCTTGGGATTGGATATGAATGAAGTTCTTTCGCTGGCTAAAACCATGGAGGTGAAGTTCACAGTTTCCGGTCCTGAAATTGGAGGAGCAAAATCCGGAATCAATTTTGATCCGAATGATCCACGCAAAAAAGGTGTGTTAGAAAGGTGGTATAAAGCGGTGTCACCATTACTAAAAAGTTATTACGGTACTGGAGGGGACTTAAATGTTGATGAAATTCATGAAGTGATTCCCATAACAGAAAACTGTGGTGTTTGGCATCCGCAAGAAGGAGTTTTTAATGGACATTTTCAACCTACAGAAGCGGATAAAATAAATAGAATAGGGCAGTTACGTCAAGGAGTAATAAAAGTATTAGAAAACACTACGTTTTCACCAGATGTTTCAAGAAAATATACCGTAGCAGATATGATAACGGGATATGGTGTTGCAGAAGCAGTACGACATTATTATCATATCTACGGCGGAACTGTAAAAGGAAAAAAAGCAGTAGTACAAGGTTTTGGAAATGTGGGGTCTGCAGCAGCATATTACCTTTCAGAAATGGGGGCAAATGTTGTTGGAATTATTGATCATGCTGGAGGATTGATTAATGAGGATGGATTTTCTTTTGAAGAAATCAAAAAACTGTATCTACATAAAAAAGGAAATAAGTTATATAGTGAAACGCTAATCCCTTTTAAAGAGCTAAATGATAAAATTTGGTCTTTACAAACAGAAATATTTGCTCCTTGCGCAGCATCAAGATTGATTACTAAGGACCAAATTACCCAGATGATTCATTCAGGATTAGAAGTGATTTCATGTGGTGCTAATGTTCCTTTTGCTGATAAAGAAATATTTTTTGGTGCTATTATGGAATATACTGATGAGCAAGTGAGTCTCATCCCTGATTTTATTTCAAATTGTGGAATGGCAAGAGTATTTGCTTATTTTATGGAGCGTAGAGTTTTAATGACTGATGAAGCAATTTTTAATGATACATCCCAAACAATTAAAGATGCGATACAAAGAATTTTTGAAAAGAATAGTTCAAAAACAAATATAAGTAGAACTGCGTTTGAAATAGCATTCAAACAGTTAGTGTAATTATAATAAATTAATAGCGTATACTATGTTCAAATATTTTCTAGGCAATAGCCCAAAATGGTTTAAAACAATAATGATTAGTTTTTTAATACTTAATGTTATTGTATACTATATCAACCCGACGGTTTGTGCTTGGTTGTTTATAGCAGAATTCATTTTCACCTTGGCCATGGCACTCAAATGTTATCCCTTGCAATCTGGTGGGCTGCTAGCTATAGAGATACTTGCATTAAATCTTACTACCCCAAAGAATGCATATCACGAAGTGGATCAAAACCTCGAAGTTGTATTACTGCTGGTATTTATGGTAGCGGGTATTTATTTTATGAAACCTTTGCTGATGTATATTTTTAGTAAAGTATTCACTAAGATAAAATCAAAGATGGTATTGTCTATGTTATTTGTTTTTCTGTCCGCGATACTTTCAGCTTTTCTAGATGCATTAACAGTGACTGCGGTATTAATAAGTGTTGCTGTAGGTTTTTATGGAGTGTATCATAAGATTCATTCAATGCCAGCTTCGGATTTTGATCAAGATGGCACATTAGATAGAAAGGAATTGAGTGGAGAAACATTGGAACAGTTTAGAAGTTTTTTGAGAAGTTTAGTAATGCACGGAGTCGTTGGTACTGCGCTAGGAGGAGTTTGTACATTGGTGGGGGAACCTCAAAACTTGCTAATTGGTGAACGAATGGGGTGGGATTTTATACAATTTTTTATTAAAATGGCTCCAATAACATTGCCTGTATTAGTAGCAGGGTTATTAACAACAGTAGTATTAGAACTAACAGGTTCGTTTGGGTTTGGAGCAAAATTACCTGAAGTTGCCAGAAGGATTATTGAAAATTATACAGATCAGGAAGATGCAAACAGATCAGATAAATCTAAGTACGGCTTGATTGTACAAGGTATATCAGCTATACTGCTTATAGCTGGTTTAGCACTGCATTTAGCTCCCGTAGGATTTATCGGCTTGGCACTAATTATTGTACAAACAGCTTTTATGGGTATTACCGAAGAGCATCAACTGGGGAAAGCCTTTGAAGAAGCACTTCCTTTTACAGGGTTATTGGTAGTTTTCTTTGTAATAGTTGCTATGATTCACGATCAACACCTTTTTTCACCTATAATAGACTGGGCATTAACATTAGATCCTGAAAAGCAACCTTCTATGTTTTATGTAGCAAATGGATTATTATCCATGATCAGTGATAATGTATTCGTTGCGACTGTGTATATAGGAGAAGTAAAACAAGCTTTTGATAATGGTGTAATTAGTAGAGAACAGTTTGAGAAACTTGCAATTGCTATAAATACAGGAACAAATTTACCAAGTGTTGCAACACCTAATGGTCAGGCAGCGTTTTTATTTTTACTAACCTCTTCCTTAGCTCCGCTAATAGGTTTGTCGTATGGAAGAATGGTGAAAATGGCTTTGCCATATACTATTATCCTTGGTGGAGTAGGCTTATTAGGAATAATTTATGTATTATAACCACGATTAAGAATATACTTAACCTATAGAAATAACGTTAGTATACTAACACTAAATAAACAAAAAAACATATGACCCATTTATTAATGCTTGGTATGTTAGCCCAAAACACCAAAGAAATTGATCCAGAAGCTGAAGAAAAAACATTATCAATTATTGATTTATTGCTTAGTGGAGGAGCGGCAGGGGTAACAATTATTGCAATCCTCTTTGTATTATTGTTTGTTGCAGTTTATATTTATTTCGAAAGAGTTTTTGCTATAAAAGCAGCATCAAAATATGATGAAAGCTTTATGCATCAAATTAGAGATCACGTAGCCAGTGGTAAAATTGAAGCTGCAAAAATATTGTGTGCACAAACAAATAATCCAGTTGCAAGATTAACAGAAAAAGGAATTTCTAGAATTGGTAATCCTTTAGAAGATATCAATAAAGCCATCGAAAATGCAGGTCGATTAGAAGTGTATAAACTAGAAAAAAACGTTAGTATCCTGGCCACAGTTGCAGGTGCAGCACCAATGATTGGATTTCTAGGAACCGTAATTGGTATGATTTTGGCGTTTCATAACTTGGCGTCAAGCTCAGGAAGTGCAGACATGGGAACGTTAGCAGAAGGTATTTATACTGCAATGACCACAACCGTTGCAGGACTTGTTGTAGGTATTGTCGCGTATATAGGCTACAACCATCTGGTAGTGCGGACAGATAAAGTAATACACCAAATGGAAGCGACTGCCGTGGATTTCCTTGACTTGTTAAACGAACCTGCTTAGTATGAACTTAAGAGGAAGAAATAAAGTAAGTCCAGAGTTTAGTATGTCATCCATGACAGATATTGTATTTTTATTGTTGGTGTTTTTTTTGTTGACATCACCAACAATAACTCCAGAAGCATTGGATTTAATTTTGCCAAAAGCAAAAGGAAAGAGCTCTAACGTTCAGAATATATCGGTGAGTATCACGAATAAGCTACAGTACTATGTAGATAATGAACGAATAAGTCAGAGTAGATTAGAATCTACCTTAAAATCTAAATTATCCGGTACAAACGAACCTACAATTATACTTAGAGCAGAGGAAGGTGTTCCTATAGAAAAAGCTGTAGGTGTAATGGATATTGCTAATAGAAATAAATATAAAGTAATCTTGGCCGTAAAGCCGGAATAACTTATGCTAAAGTTAGATACAAGACATAAAAAGAAATCTTTTATAATCACGACAATACTGCACGTGGCTATAATTTTTCTATTGTTTTATTTGGGATTGAATGCTTTGGATCCTACTCCAGAAGGTGGGATTGCTGTAAATTTTGGAACCACACTTACAGGATCAGGTGATATACAGCCTAAAGAAGCTATTCAATCATCACCAAAACAGACTACTCCAGAACCAACACCCGTTACACCAGAACCTGAACCGGAAACTTCTGAGATTACTGAAGAAGTAGTTACTCAAGATTTGGAAGATGCCCCTGTAGTAGAAGAAAAATCAAAAAAGGAGCCTAAGAAAAAGGTTGAGAAACCAAAGGAGAAACCAACAGATGAACCAGTAGAACAAAAACCTGTCGAAAAACTTGTCGAAAAGCCTATAGAGAAACCGGTAGAGAAGGTTGAAGAGAAAAAACCAGATCCAAAACCTGATAAATCAACGTTAGACATATTAGACAGTTTCTCCAATGGGCCTAAAAGTGATGGAAAATCAAAAGGTGGAGAGGGTGATGATAATAAACCTGGAGATAAGGGTAACCCCAATGGTAATCCTTATGCAACCAGCTATTATGGGCAACCAGGACCTGGAGGTACAGGTGGAGTAGGTTACGGATTAAACGGTCGAGGTCGTCCTACAAACTCTAAAGTTGTACAGGAGTGTAACGAAGCCGGACGCGTAGTAGTAAAGGTTGTCGTGAACAGACAAGGTAACGTTATTCAAGCGACTCCAGGTGTCAAAGGAACCACTAATAGTGCCACTTGTCTTTTAGACCCTGCTAGAAAAACAGCTTTAACTTTTAAATGGAAACCAGATCCAAAAGCTCCTGTAAAACAAATAGGTTTTGTAGAAGTTACTTTTGGTTTAGGTGAATAGTCATCATTAAAAGAATACAATCACAATTTTTACGGTATTCCTCATTATATATCTTTCTCGGACTTTTAGTTGTAATATACTTGACCATTCGATGGATGTTTAAAATTTTATCCAAAGATATTTTTTAAAAATCCGGAGCGATCTATTATGAAAGATGAGAGTTGTAGAAAAAGAGGAACAAATTCTCGTGAGTTATTAAATAAATAATTAAAGAAAATTATCGATTATCAAGAAACTTTAGAGTGGATGTTTGCACAATTACCAATGTATCAACGTCAGGGTGTAAGTGCTTATAAAATTGATTTAACAAATACGGTTAAGCTAGCTTCATACTTAGGAGATCCAGAAACTAAGTTTAAAAGTATCCACGTGGCCGGAACCAACGGTAAAGGGTCTACCAGTCATATGCTGGCTTCAGTCCTTCAAGAATCAGGATACAAGGTAGGTTTGTACACTTCTCCTCATCTAAAAGATTTTAGAGAACGAATTCGTATAAATGGCAAAATGGTTGGTAAGGATTATGTGGTAGATTTCATTGAAAAGCATAGGGCTTATTTAGAAGCGAACCAACTTTCTTTTTTTGAAATGACTGTAGGATTAGCATTTAAATTTTTCGCTGAGTCAAAAGTAGATATAGCAGTAATAGAAGTAGGTCTGGGAGGTCGTCTGGATTCTACTAATATTATCCATCCAGAAGTATCCATTATTACCAATATTGGGTTAGACCATACCAAATTTCTAGGAAATACATTGCCGGAGATAGCTTTAGAAAAAGCAGGGATTATTAAAAAGGAAATTCCTGTAGTTATAGGAAGGACAACACCTGAAACGAAAAAGGTTTTTACAGAAAAGGCTGTATCACTTCAAAGCGATGTTTTTTTTGCAGTAAATTATGAGGGTACAATTTTTAATACAGATTTGAAAGGTGATTATCAAAATGAGAATATGAAAACTGTGTTGCAGACAATTTCAGTGCTACAAGAAAAAGAATGGAATATTCGTAAAGAAGATATTCAAAAAGGTCTTAGTAAGGTTGTAGATAATACAGGTTTATTAGGAAGATGGCAAATTTTACAAGAGCATCCTAAGGTGATATGTGACACGGCTCATAACAAAGATGGTTTACTATTGGTTATGAAACAATTGCTGCAACAAGAATATCGCAAGTTACATATAGTGGTTGGTGTGGTTGATGATAAGGATTTGAACGATATCTTACCGTTGTTTCCAAAAAATGCAACATATTACTTTTCTAAACCTGAAATTGCAAGAGGTTTGAATAATGAAATTTTACAGCAAGAAGCATTAAAATTTAGTTTAAAAGGAAGGTGTTATAACTCTGTAAAAAAAGCATATAATGCTGCTTTACAGGAGGCTAACAGTGCGGACTTAGTGTTTGTTGGCGGTAGTACTTTTGTAGTAGCAGAAATAATTTAATTTTTCTTTAATTTTTTTTTGGTAGACTATAAAACTGTCTTATATTTGCATCCGCAATCAGGAACAAGGATTGTGAAAAACATAAGGGCAATTAGCTCAGTTGGTTCAGAGCACCTCGTTTACACCGAGGGGGTCGGGGGTTCGAATCCCTCATTGCCCACCAAAAGGGAATTTTCATTCGTAGAATGTTGATTCCTTTTTTATTTCCTCCAAATTATCTGGGATCAAGTCCAAAAGTTGTGGGATTAAGTATTTAGGCGAAAATAGTTGTTAGTCTAAATAAGAAGAACTCTACAT
>NZ_JBSIBP030000020.1:0-43729 GCF_053613295.3 Aquimarina ulvae | reverse complement strand
GCTGATAATTGTACTACAGATCCTGTTATTGCTTTTGTAAGTGACGATACTTCTGTTCCCGGTGTTGTATCGAGAACCTACAGCGTAACTGATGAGGCTGGTAATAGTATCAATGTGATGCAAACAATTACGATAAACGATACGACCAATCCAACGGCCAGTGACCCAGCATCTATTTCGGTACAATGTAGTTCTGATATTCCATCACCGGATCCCACCGTGGTTTTGGATGCTGCAGATAATTGTACTGCAGATCCTGTTGTTGCTTTTGTAAGTGATGATACTTCGGTTGCCGGTGTGGTGACCAGAACCTACAGCGTAACTGATGAGGCTGGTAATAGTATCAATGTTATGCAAACAATTACGATAAACGATACGACCAATCCAACGGCCAGTGCCCCAGCATCTATTTCGGCACAATGTAGTTCTGATATTCCATCACCGGATCCCACCTTGGTTTTGGATGCTGCAGATAATTGTACTGCAGATCCTGTTGTTGCTTTTGTAAGTGATGATACTTCGGTTGCCAGTGTGGTAACGAGAACCTACAGCGTAACTGATGAGGCTGGTAATAGTATCAATGTTATGCAAACAATTACGATAAACGATACGACCAATCCAACGGCCAGTGACCCAGCATCTATTTCGGTACAATGTAGTTCTGATATTCCATCACCGGATCCCACCGTGGTTTTGGATGCTGCAGACAATTGTACTACAGATCCTGTTGTTGCTTTTGTAAGTGACGATACTTCTGTTCCCGGTGTTGTAAGGAGAACTTACAGTGTAACAGATGAAGCCGGTAATAGTATCAATGCGATGCAAACAATTACGATAAACGATACGACCAATCCAACGGCCAGTGCTCCAGCATCTATTTCGGTACAATGTAGTTCTGATATTCCATCACCGGATCCCACCGTGGTTTTGGATGCTGCAGACAATTGTACTACAGATCCTGTTGTCGCTTTTGTAAGTGACGATACTTCTGTTCCCGGTGTTGTAAGGAGAACTTACAGTGTAACAGATGAAGCCGGTAATGGTATCAATGTGATGCAAATAATTACAATAAATGATACGGAGGTTCCAATGATTACCTGTCCTGGTAATCAAATATTAACAACAGGTTCTTTAATTCCTGATTATTCAGGCATAGTAACTATGGTGGACAATTGTGATGCTAATGTAACAATAGAACAAAGTCCATTAGCGGGATCAGTTTTTGTTGATGGAATGACAGTACAGATGATCGCTACAGATGCTAGTGGTAATTCTAATGGTTGCTCATTTGTAATTACGACTTCTTCGGATACAGAAGCACCGGTTCTTGTATGTATACCTGATCAAGACGTACCGTGTGATTCAGAAGTGATTTTGGATTATAGATCTGCAGTAACTGTGATGGATAATACGGATCCAAGTCCAAGTATTACTCAGGTGCCAGCTCCTGGAACTGATATAATAGATGGAATGGAAATAGTAATTACGGCAACTGATGCAAGTGGCAATAGTGCTGTATGTAGTTTTAGGATAGATCAGGACAGGGTGTTAATAGAAGCAGGAGACAATGAAGAAATAACAGAAGGAGAGGCGGTACAGCTGAGTTCTGAAACTTTGGATTCGGGTACCATTATATGGTCTCCGATCACCGGTCTAACAGATGCAACTATTTTTAATCCCATAGCTAATCCTACAGAAACGACCACATATACGGTTACATTTACCAGCGATGAAGGGTGTATTGCTGAAGATACCATCACTGTATTTGTAGAACCACTTCCAGAAGATGAAACAAAATATGGTTTCTCCCCTGATGGAGATGGGATCAATGAGTTTTGGGAAATTGATGGAATTGAGAATTATCCAAATAATCAGGTTTCAATATTTAATCGTTGGGGAGATTTAGTTTTTGAGATTGAAGGTTATGATAATACATCTCGAGTATTTAATGGAATCGCTAACAGAAAGAGAAGCCTTGGAGGAGACAAACTTCCGGAAGGGACTTATTTCTTCAACATTAAAACCGAAGGCACGAACCATTTCAAAAAATCAACAGGTTTTCTTGTTTTAAAACGCTAATTCATGAAAAAAACATATATGTTATTGATAGTTGTAATACTATCAAAAGGGTTTTTATGTAAAATATTTTCTCAACAAACACCACTTTTTGCAAACTATGATTACAATACAGTGTTGATCAACCCAGCTCATGCGGGCTTTTACGCTGATACAGACGTAACGCTAACCAACAGAGGATATCTGAATCAAATTGATGGAAGCCCAAGAAATATTGGATTGACAATTAACTCCTCTTTAAATTCGCGAAAAGTAGGTTTAGGTGCTGGCTTTTCTAGTGATAAAATCGGAGTTACAACAGCCACAAGTTTATTTGCATCGTACGCTTATAAAATAATTTTTGACCATAATTATAACCGTGCTCGGTGGTGGTCTTATAACCCTAACGTATTGTCTTTTGGAATTACAGGAGGAGTTCTGCTATACAACGAAAATTTACAAGAATTAGGAATACAAAATGACCCTAATTTTGAAAATAATATCAATACTGCTATTCCAACAATTGGTGTTGGAATCTTATATAATAGAGAACATATTTATATTGGATTTTCTGCATCGAACGTTTTAGGTAATTCTTTAACTTCTGATAAGAATATTAATCTTGATAATCCATTGTATGCTTACATGGGATATAGGTTTTTTACAACTCGTTTCCAAGAAGTAATGATAAAGCCAAATGTTTTGATAAAATATGTTTCAGGAGCACCAATCCAAGCAGATTTTAATCTTACAGTAAATTATAAAAATAGCATCGAAGTTGGAGCTGGTTATAGAACCAGTTCTTCAATAAATTTTTTAGCAGGATTTTACCTTTTTGATCACTGGAGAATACTCTATAATTATAATCAAACAGTAAGAAATACTCCGATTAATAATACGCACGGAATCGTGCTTAGTTACCGTTTTGGAGATGGTTTTGTAAATAAAAGGTCTTAAATTAGACCTTTTTGCATAATAGGTTGGAGCTTTATTTATGATGATACGTGTAGATTTTGTAAATACAAGTGCTTTCTCGATAAAAACATAGAAGGCCTATTGGTTAAAAGTAAGAGGAATTATAAGGAAGATAAAAAATCAGACAACTGGTTGTCTTGATAATGATTACTTACTCCTCTTAGACATAAGGTTATCTATGCAGTGTATAATAACTTTTTTATTATATCACTTATATAATGTATCAGATTATTTTAAAGATAAATTAGTGTTGTATGTAATTCATTTTAATAGCATATTTGGTAAGTCCTGCCAGGTTTCTTACATTTAGTTTTGCGATTAAGTTTTTTCGGTAACTTTCTATAGTATGTTTACTTAAGAAAAGCTTATCAGCAATTTCCTGAGTTGTAAATTCTTGAGCAATTAAAGTTATTACATCAATTTCTCTTTGAGTAAGCTTTACCTCTTCATTTTTCTTTTTGGAAAACTTATTCTCCATATAAATATCTTTTATTTCACGAGAAAAATATTTTTCTCCCCCCAGAATCGTTTCTATAGCCTTAAGAAGTTCTTCTTTTTCAGCATTTTTTGGGACATACCCATCTACATCATGCTCGATAAGATTGTCTATCATATCTGGATTGTTATGCATGCTTACTACCAGCGTTTTTATTTTAGCGTTTTTTTCTTTAACAATCTTATTGAGCGCAATTCCGTCCATTTCTGGCATGGTGATATCTGTTATAATCAGATCAATTTTTTCATCCGGATTGATTTCTAAGTATTTGGCAATATGTTTACCGTTTTTTGCTGTTAAAAGGATATTATAATCATTTTGAGAATTTAGGATACTTAGCAATCCATCTAAAAACATTTTGTGGTCATCAGCTATAATTAGGTTGTATTTCATCTGCGGTAATTATTACGTTGGTTATTTCTATATTAATAATCGTTCCTCTTTTTATTCTGGAATCTATATCTATCGTTCCTGATATTTTGTTTAATCTACTTCTAATATTCCTAAATCCAATACCTTCTACATTTTTGTCTAGGTTAAAACCTACACCGTCATCTTCAAAAAGAATATTTAATTCGTTATCAACAAAATTGAACTGCAGTTCAATAGCAGATGCTTTAGCATGTTTAATACTATTGGTAACAAGCTCTTGTATGATCTTAAATGTCTCAACTTGCAATGTTTCATCTAACGCGTCAATAGTTTTTCTGGGAAATGCATTAAAAGTAGTGTTTAGTTTACTGGCACCTCCTATATTATTAAAATACTCTTCGAGTACATCACAAAAGTTGTTTTTACTAAATTTTTTAGGTATTAAATCGTGAGAAATACTTCGAACTAGCTCATAAGTATCATCAATTTGGTCATTGATCCCTTTTAGAGCACTTTCATTTTTCTTTTCAGAATTATTTAGTTGAAGTTTAATAGCGGCTAGATTACCTCCAATACTATCGTGCAGTTCCTGGGCAATACGTTTTCTCTCTTTATCTTGTCCCTCTACAGAAGCCTTAATTACTTTTAATTCTTGATCTTTTAATAAAGACGAAATTTTTTCTTCGCTTATTTCTTTTTGTTTTATACTTAATTCACTCTGTACTTTAATTTTTTGATAATAGGTAATTAATAAACCAATTACAGGAATTAAAAGTATAAGGAAAGAATACAAGATGATATTTTTAAATACTCGTTGCCGTATCGTTTCGTCTTCTTGAATTTTTAATTGAGCATCTTTTAATTCCTGATTCTTTTTTAAAATAATGTTATCATTTAATGTTTTTTCTGAAATGTTCTGAAACGATAACAGCTGGTTTTCGTGTTTTTTTCGCTCAATTTCAATTTCTTTTTTTTCAATTTCCTGTTTAAGTTTTAGGTTTCTAATAGCTTCTTCCTGATTTGCTAGTTCAAGTTTTTTATTAGTGTTTTCTACTTGCAGAAATTTAATCTCTTTCTCTTTTTGGAGCGTTTTATACTGTACTTCTAACTCATTAATTTCTCTATCCTTATCTAATTTTTGTGTAGAGTCAATCGTTTGGGTATACTTTTCATAATAGGAGAGGGCTTTTTTGTAATCATTTTGGACAGTAGCGATTTCTTTAAGCCTATAGTAAATCTTTTCTTGTTCTTTGAGAAAACCAACTTCTTTTGCCTTTTGTAATCCGGAAAGCGTTATTTCTTCTGCCTCCTTGAATCTTTTAAGATCACTAAGTACTCGGCCTTTTTCAACGCTACCAAAAATTTCCATGCGATCATATTTGTTAACCTTTGCAATTTCTAAAGCCTGATCAAAAGAAATTAGAGCCTTATCCAAATTACCTAGTTTTTTATAAGTAATTCCCATATTGACCGAAATTGTTCCAATACAACCCATTCTATTTGCTTCTTCACAAATTTTCCTAGCTTTTTCAAAATATGCTACGCTCTTGTCAAACTCCTCTCTATATCCATATATGTTAGCCATATTTACTATTGAGCCAAATACGATTTCTTCATTTTCTTTATACTCTATACATTTTTCTAATAAATCCAAAGCAAGATCATACTCGCCGGTTTCGGTATAGATGCTGGCCAAGCCAAAAGAGTTGACATAATTAACACGCTTGTCATCATACTCCAGTGAAATATCTATCCCTTTAAGATGCCATTTTTTAGATTTTTCTCTCAATCCCAAGAAACTATCTGCCTGTCCAAGCGTATAATACGCTAAGCCATAGATGTTTTTTTTTAGGGTATCGTTTCCAAAATCATTTAATTCGAGTATTTTTTTTGCATAGTATTTTACCGAATCAATTTGTGATACGCTTCTAAAATAAGAACTTAAAACCAAACTTAAATCAGCTTTAAACCTATCACTTTTAACAGATCTTTTCTTTAGCTGTTTGTGTGCTCTTATGTAGCTTTCTCTTCTTTTATCAGGTATATTGGCTAACGTTTTGAGTTCTTGGATAATTTGCCTTTCTCCTTTATTGGGATAAGGGAAAGTTCGCTTAGTGTCAATTTGTGCATTGATATTCATTGAGATTAATAGGATTAAAGCCATTCCGATAGTCCTACAATAGAAAAATTTTATGTAATTAGGTCTTGTCATTAACGCATTTATTATTTCAAGGTATCATAATTTCTTTTTCATTATTAGCAAGTATTACTGGTATTGCGATATCAATGATAGTTCCTCTATTTATTCTGGAATCAATAAAAATAGTTCCCAAAACACTCTTTAATCGACTTTCAATATTACGTAAACCTATGCCGTTTTGATGCTTTTCTGTATCAAAGCCAATTCCATTATCCTCAAACATGATATATATATCGTTCTCTACAAGATTTATTTGTAGTTCGACTAAAGAAGCTTTGGAATGTTTGATAGTGTTCGTGATTAATTCTTGGATTATTTTAAAACTTTCATCTTGAATAGTTTCATCTAATCGATCAATTTTCTTTCTGGGAAATGCACTAAAAGTAGTTTCTAAATTGCTGGAATCCCCAATATTTTCAAGGTATTCTTCTAAGACATCGCAAAAATTATTCTTACTAAACTTTTTAGGAATAAGATTATGAGAGATGCTACGAACCAGTTCATAAGTATCATCTATTTGTGGATTTATTTTTTTAAGAATACCTTCGTTTTTACTGGGGGCATTATTTAGTTGAAGTTTGATAGCAGCTAGATTTCCTCCGATACTATCATGTAGTTCCTGAGCTATACGTTTCCTCTCTTTATCTTGGCCTTCTACGGAAGCTTTTATTACTTTTAATTCCTGATCTTTTATCAGAGATGAAATCTTTTCTTTATTAATTTCCTTTTGTTTCTTGTTTAATTCACTTTGAGCTTGAATTTTTTGATAATACGTAATCAAGAGACCAATAATTGGAATAAGGAGAATCAAAAAAGAATAAAGAATAATATTTTTAAACCCCTTTTGTCTGGTAGCTTGTTCTCGTTGTAATTCAAGTTCAAGGCTCCGATTGGAATTTTCTGCGAGTAAAAGCTTAATTTCTTTTTCTTTCTTAATAGTTTGATATTTTACTTCTAACTCGTTAATTTCTTCATTTTTTTGAAGTTGATTAATAGAATCATTTATTTCATAATATAACGTGGTAAAATTAAGAGCGCTTCTGTAATCGTTCTTCAATTTCGAAATATCACTAAGGTCACTATAAATTTCCATTTGTATTGACAATAAACCTAATTCTATCGATTTATTTAGGGATTCTGAAAGCACCAATTCTGCTTCCTTGTAGTGTCCCATTTCTGCAAAGACATCACCTATATTTGCATTTGCTATTAGTGCAATTTGAGAAAATTGATTTTCACCAGCAACTTTGGCTGCTTTTTTATAATTAACAATAGCCTTTTTGTGATTACCCATTTCTTGGTAATTGGCTCCCAAATTAAGGATGATGTTTGATAATGCATTATATTGTTTATCTTTTGCCGCTAATTCTTGTGCCTGCTTTAGGTATTTATTTGATGTCTCAAAATCTTTTAGATATGCATGGATATTACCTATATTGATATAACTACCATAAATAATTTCTGGGTCATTTTCGTAGGAAAGACATTCTTCAAAAAGCTTCAGAGATTGTTGATAATTTCCTAAATCGCTGTACGTAAGTGCTAGACCGTGTAAATGTGTAAAATAAAGATCTGTTTCTTTAAATTTTTCTGTTAATCTAATGCCCTTTTGATGCCACTTTTTGCTTTCTTCATAGAGCCCTTTATTCTTATAATTAATCGCCAATATGTTGTACGCTAGTATTTTTCCACGAGTACCTAAAGAGTCGTTTTGTGACGCACTAAATTTAAGGGACTCTTCTACATAATAATTAGAAGAATCAATCAATGTTCTATTTTTATAGTAATAAGCTAATAACAAATTTGCATTTGCTTGTGCATAATCTGTTTTTGTGTTTTTTATAAGGTGGTGTGCAATTTTTACTATTTTTTGTTCTTCTTCGCTGTTCAGAATGTCGTACGCTTTATTAATAAGATCTCTTTCTTTTTCTTTAAGTGTATATTTTTTAGAGAAAGCAGGAATATTATTGTCATTAACCTGTGCACTAATGATCGAACATAGTGTTAAATATATATATATAATCCCTTTTAGCAATAATTTAGGCATAAACAAAGGTATTAATTCTAACAGGTTCTGATATCCCTGAAAACAGGGATCTTCAATGCTCTGTTTACCGTTTATTCATACATAAGATACTGTGATCGGATCTTTTTAAACTGTTCTAAATCTTTTTGCCAGGTTTTTTTGATTTCTTTTTCTGTATAGCCTTGTTCTATCTGCTTTTGTAATATTTCTGTTCCTGCATGTATCGTAAATGATTTGTTGTTAAAAAAACCTTCTTTATTTTTCGAATTAAGGTAAGCATCAAGCAACCATTGCAAGTTAATCTTGTTAAGGCGTTCTGTTTTTCTAAGATCCCTTCCATAGCAGACTTCTCCTTTATGCTTAGGATATTTAGAACCAAAATTAGGTTGAGGAGTATAAGCAAAATTATATTTTTCTATTGGGAAATCTGGAGATCCAAAAATCTGAAATTGCATTTCCGTACCGCGACCCGCGTTAATTGTTGTTCCCTCAAAAAAACCAAGACTGGGATAAAGATTTATTGATCTATCGTTTGGTAAATTAGGAGAAGGTCTTATGGCCAAACTATAATAGGTTTCATGCGTGTAATTCTTAACAGGTATGATATTGATCTCGCATTTTAGATCATCACCTAGCCAACCTTCTCCATTGACCATTTTTGCATATTCTCCTATAGTCATCCCGTGCACAAGCGGAATCGGATGTACACCTACAAAACTTGCGTGTTCGGGCACTAACGTTGGCCCATCAATATAATGCCCGTTAGGATTAGGACGATCCAAAATTAATAAGGGGATATTATTTTCTGCGCAAGCTTGCATTACATAATGAAGTGTAGAAATATAAGTGTAAAATCTTGCTCCAACATCCTGAATATCAAAAACAACTATTTCAATATCAGAAAGGGCTTCTGCAGATGGTTTTTTGTTTTTACCATATAATGAAATAATTGGCAACCCTGTTTTGATATCCTTTCCATCGGATACCAGTTCTCCTGCATCCGCTTTCCCTCTGAAACCGTGTTCTGGAGCAAAAACTTTTTGAATTTCAATATTTCTGGATAATAAGGAATCCACCAAATGGGTATATTGGTCAAGAGACGTTGTGGTTACTCTTTCGTTTTGTAAAAGGGGCTTCAAATGTGGAAACTTAAAAATAACGGATGTTTGGTTTCCTACAATAGCAACTTTTTTATTCTTTAATAACGGCACATACAGTTCTGTTTGATTTGCTCCTACGATAACGGGCTTTAAGACATTTATAGAATCCTGTATTTCACCTTCTGAAATAACACTTTTTTCGTTGGTATTAGACTTTTCGACTTCAGAAGTAGTTGGAGTTGATGTTTTTGTTCCGCTTCCGCAAGAAATAAGCAGCGTAAAAAAGAATAAAAACGTATTTTTGAACCGGTCTGCTAAATAGGCAGATGCATTTTTGATAAAAACCATAGATAACTTTGAATTTCGAATATTTTATTGCCAAACGCCTTATCAAAGGTAAGGAACATAAAAGTAGCATATCATCAACAATTATTAAAATTGCCATCTTTGCAATTGCCATTGGTATGGTGATGATGTTGATAACAGTTGCTACTGGTATAGGTCTACAACGTAAAATCAGAGAAAAAGTTGCTGCATTTAATGGGCATGTTATTATAACCAGTTACGATAATAATAATAGTGTAGAATCATTAATCCCTATTAAAAAGGAACAACATTTTTATCCTAATTTTGTGGATGTTAACGGAATTACCTATGTACAAGAATTTGCCACAAAAGCAGGCCTTATCAGAACGGAGGATAATTTTGAAGGAGTTGTAGTTAAAGGAGTTAGCAATACATATAATTGGTCATATTTTAGAGAATATTTGACTGAAGGTGTATTGCCTGATTTTACAAATCCTAGAAATAATCAAATATTAATCTCTCAATACATTTCATCAAGATTAGGTCTGGCAGTAGGAGATAAAGCGAATACTGTTTTTTTGAAAAAAAACTCAAGCTCCAATATTCCGGCTAATATTCGTGCTTTCGAAGTAGTTGGGATTTATGATTCAGGCTTTCAGGAATTTGACGAAAAATTTATTTTCGCAGATATCAGGCATATTCAGAAAATGAACAAATGGGAAGAAAATGAAGTTGGGGGATTTGAAGTGTTTATTGATGATTTTGATAAAATAGATCAGAAAGGCAGAGAGGTTTATAACAGTATCCCTTCTGATTTAGAAGCTCAGACAATCGCTTTAAAATATGGAAGTATCTTTGAGTGGCTGAAACTTTTTGACTTAAATATTATTGGTATAATCAGTATCATTATATTGGTTGCAGGCATTAATATGATCACTGCATTGCTGGTGTTAATTTTAGAGAGAACACCGATGATCGGAATTCTTAAATCCCTTGGAACTAACGACTGGAGTATAAGAAAAGTTTTTTTATACAATGCTGGTTATTTGATTCTTCTTGGATTGTTTTGGGGTAATGTAGTTGGTATAGGACTATTGTTTGTTCAGAAAAATTATGGGGTTATTGGTCTTAACCCGGCAACATATCACGTAAGTACAGCACCGGTTTACATCAGTTTGTGGTATATTCTATTTCTGAATGTGGGAACTATGTTGTTATGCTTGCTGATGTTGCTGATCCCTTCATTTGTGATTGCTAAAATATCACCTTCTAAAGCAATTAGATTTCAGTAGTTGTAAATAAGACACCTTCCTCTTACATAATGACTTTGTATTTGTATCTTTGCACCGCATAAAAAATAAAGCGGGTTAAAGAAACTGTAATAAATTAATAAGCTTGTGAAGTACGCAAATAATATACTAGAAACCATTGGAAATACACCGATGGTGAAAATGAATGCTTTGGTAAAAGATGTGGATGCGCTGGTATTGGCAAAATATGAGACTTTTAATCCAGGAAATTCAGTAAAAGACCGAATGGCGCTGAAAATGATAGAAGATGCGGAAGCAGATGGAAGATTAAAACCGGGCGGAACTATTATCGAAGGTACATCGGGTAATACTGGAATGGGCTTAGCCTTGGTTGCCATTGTTAAAGGATACAAACTCATCTGCGTGATGGCAGATAAACAATCCAAAGAAAAAATGGATATTTTACGTGCCGTTGGAGCAAAAGTGATGGTGTGTCCAACTAATGTAGAGCCAGATGATCCCCGATCATACTATTCGGTTTCCAAAAGGTTGGCCGAAGAAACTCCTAATTCTTGGTATGTAAATCAATATGATAATCCTTCTAATGCTAAGGCACATTATGAGAGTACAGGACCTGAGATATGGGAGCAAACTGATGGTAAGATCACACATTTTATTGTAGGTGTAGGAACAGGAGGGACAATATCTGGAGTTGGAAAATATTTAAAAGAAAAAAATCCAAATGTAAAAATTTGGGGAATAGATACCTATGGTTCTGTGTTTAAAAAATATCATGAGACCGGAGTGTTTGATGAAAATGAGATATATTCTTACATCACAGAGGGTATAGGAGAAGATATTTTACCGGAAAATGTAGATTTTTCGATTATCGATGGATTCACAAAAGTGACTGATAAGGATGCTGCGGTATATACCCAGAGACTTGCTAAGGAAGAAGGAATGTTTCTTGGTAATAGTGCCGGAGCCGCTATTAAAGGTTTATTACAGTTAAAAGATAACTTCAAGAAAGAAGACGTAGTTGTCGTGCTATTTCACGACCACGGAAGTCGTTATGTAGGTAAGATGTTTAATGATGATTGGATGCGAGAACGTGGTTTTCTGGAAGAAGAAGTATCTACTGCAGTCGATTTGGTGAAAAATCATGAAGTAAAACCCCTAGTGACAGTAAAAACAGAAGAATTGGTTTCTCACGCAATAGAGCATATGCGTAAATTTCAAATTTCACAAATACCGGTTCTAGATAGTGAAGGTTTTGTTGGTTCTGTAGACGAAAGTGCATTGTTTACCGCGTTTCTAGAAGATAAAAACACCGGAGATACACCTATTCGAGAGATCATGAATGATCCTTTTCCGATCGTTAACTCTCATACATCCGTTGATGAAATATCCAGATTAATAAAAGATGGTAATTCGGCGGTTCTTGTAGCGCTAGAAAACGGTAAGTATCATATTGTTACAAAATATGATGTAATCAGTCATATAAAATAAATTATTTATATTTATAACATGTTAGGAACCCCCTTTATTAGTCATATGAACTAATATAGGGGTTGTTTTTATACTCTAAAACCGAATTTATAGATAGTTCTACGCAACTTAATGATAAAATATCAATCTATAAATAAGAAGGGTGTGTATAAAATCTTGGGGCTATGCAAAAATATTCGTTTAACTTTTCTGATATAGATGAATTAAGAAACTATTTTAGATCTCAATTGGATCCAGAAGGAGCTACTGATAGAATTTATTTTCCTTCAGAAATAGGAGAAGGGTACCTTAGTTATTATAAAATATCTCCAGAGGTTTTTCTTTTTATTAACAACTATAAATCAAATGTCGATATAGAATATATTCGAGAACCTATAGAGGAAAAAGATATTATTTTACATTTTAGAAAATACTCATTAGATCATCAAATAAAAAAAAATGAAATTATAAGCTCTTACTCAGATGGTTATACTCCTGGAAATATGAGATGTATGGACGCCCAACAAGGAGAACGCGTTTACATTACAAAAGGAGCCGAAGTAAAGTCTATTATGATCGTATTGAAAAGTAAATACACCAAACCTTATTTTTTGAAAAAAAATAATATGGCAGAGAAGGTAGATCAATATATAAGATATTCTCATCAGCATATTAATAAATTTTATTTATCCTACAAGCAATCCATACTTTTTGATCAGATTGTTTCTCCTGACATCGGTAAAGTAGAAAATTATTTATTTTTTATCGCAAGAGGAATTCGATTGTTAGAAACTTTTTGGAAAGACGTTTTAATGTGGGAAACTGAAAGTAATCCATTTAACATTAATAGCTCACAAGTGGGGAATATATATAAAGTAAGTAATTATCTGGAACATAATTTACACGAACCATTTGTTGGAGTTGATCAATTAGCCTCTATGGCTCATATGAGTCGCACAAACTTCTTTAATATGTTTAAAGAGATTCATGATCAAACACCATTAGAATTTTTTAATAATAAGAAATTAGAAAGCTCTTACAATATGATCTTTACAGAGGGGCTGTCTATCAAAGAAGTTATGGACAATTTGAATTACTCCAACTCCTCCAAATTTAAGAAGGCATTTTTTAATAAATTTGATATTTATCCCGATATCCAAATTTAATCAAATAGCAAATAGGTATAAAATATAGATGGTTGTCATATTTTGACAACCATCTATAACCTAACACAAACTCAACTAAGCTTAGGATTTTATAATCTTTATTTTTTTATTGAAATTATCTTCCCTATTTGTTTAACAAAGAAAAGAAATGATACGATTGCAACAATTTCCATTAATACATAAAATCTTACCAATAGTACATTTTTGCTAGTTTTAAGTCTTTTTTAAGAGTTTTTTGGTGTAAATGCTACTATTTAGGGTTGAATAGTGTGGTTTTTAAGGGGGAAACACCTTTTTTTTTAAGCTTAAAACGTAATTTAGGTAGTTTCTATAGCCATTTTTATAGGGATTAGTGAAATTTTCAAACACCATCTGCCTATTGTATCATAAGGTTGCGTATTTATTATCTCCAAAAACAAACTATACTGATTACGTTTGTGAATAGCTTCCAAAATTAGTTCCGGAAAACAAATCAGCTTCAATTTAGTTGTTACGAATATTGATAAAATTATTTATCAATGAGAGTAACAAAACAATTATTAGTAACACATGATATTAGAACCAACATTTATTTCTTGGATAATATTAGGTAAATTATGAATGAAGAACTTTTACATTACGTATGGAAATATGAAAAATTTAATTTTTCAAACTTAAAAACCACTAGCTCGCTTTCAATTGTTATACAGCGTGTAGGAAATCATAACAAGATGAACGCAGGACCAGACTTTTTTAATGCTCAATTGATAATTGACAATCAAAAATGGGCAGGTAATGTTGAAATTCATATAAAATCAAGCGATTGGTATGCACATCACCACGAGAGCGATCCTGCTTATGATAATGTTATACTGCATGTAGTCTGGAAAGATGATATGAATATTTTTAGAAAAGATAATTCTGTCATACCTACTTTGCAGTTGAAAGATTATATAGATGAGGCAGTATTGTATCGATATCAAAAACTATTTCGAAATAGGGATAAAGGCTGGATTCAATGTGAAAAACAACTAACTGATGTGCCTGACTTTACTATTTTCAATTGGCAAGAAAGATTATATTTAGAAAGATTAGAACAAAAGTCTGAATTGATTTTGGAGTTGTTGAACAATTCTATGAATGATTGGGAAGCAGTACTTTTTAAGTTATTAGCAAAGAACTTTGGTTTAAAGATTAATAGTGATGCGTTTCTAAGTTTAGCCAATTCTTTTGACTTTTCATTGGTAAGAAAGTGCAGTACGGATACAACGCAATTAGAAGCCTTGTTTTATGGACAAGCAGGTTTGCTAAATTCTGATTCTAATGTTTCCTATGTTCAGGAACTTCTGAAGCAGTATAAATTTTTAAAAAACAAGTTTAAATTGACAAATCAAGGTGTACTTTCTTTTCAGCTTTTTAGGTTACGCCCCTCTAATTTCCCTACAATTAGGATATCTCAATTGGCAATCCTTTATTTTAGAAATCAACATCTTTTTAGCAAAGTCATTCAAACTAAAAGTTTGACTAAATTCTATGAACTATTTAGCGTTGCCGCAAGTAATTTTTGGAAAACCCATTATACGTTTGACAAAGAGTCAGCCAACCGAAATAAAACCTTAACGAAATCATTTATTCATTTGATTATAATCAATACCGTTATTCCCTTGAAATTTATGTATGCCAAAAACCAAGGAAAAGATGTTTCAGAAGAAATCTTAGGGCTGATATCACAGTTACCAGCAGAAAAAAATGCAATCACAGATAAATTCGGAAGCTTAGGTATTACCATTGAAGATGCGTTGCATTCTCAATCGATGATCCAGCTTAAATACAATTATTGTGATCAAAAAGCATGTTTACGGTGTGCCATTGGTAATTATTTATTGAATAGAGAAGGTAATTCAGGATAATATAATTAATTTGCATTATGCTTTATAATCTGAGACATTTTTTAGAGCGAAACGGATTTTACGTTTCTAGTAGGTTAGCGGATAGATTAGGAATGCGTGCTAAAAATGTACGTTTATTTTTTATTTATTTGACCTTCGCTACTGCAGGATTAGGCTTCGTAATTTATCTCAATCTTGCGTTTTGGTTGAAATTAAAAGATTTAGTATACACTAAAAGAACTTCAGTATTCGATTTATAAATATGTTGCAAAAGTTCGGTTCTAAAATATATATTGCCTTAACCTTATTATTGGCTGTGGTTGGAATAGGTGTCTTGGGTTTTCGTTTCTTTTCGAATTACTCCTGGATCGACTCACTTTACATGACAATTATAACCATGTCTACTGTTGGTTTTGGAGAAGTAGAACCATTAGATGATGCCTCTAAATTATTTACTGTATTTTTAATTATAACCAGTGTGCTAATTTTAGGATATTCATTGTCAGTAATCACAGAATATATCGTAAGCAAGAGCGATCCACAGCGAGTACAATATCGAAAACTACAAAAAATGATAGGTAAATTAGAAGATCATATAATCATAGTTGGTTATGGTCGTAACGGTAAACAAGCAGCTGATAAACTGTTAGCATATGATAAACCCTTTGTGGTTATCGAAAATAATAAAGCCGTAATTGAAAAGTATCAGAGTGATGAGCGATTTTTTGTTGAAGGTAACGCCACCGAAGATGATGTATTGATAGAAGCTGGACTTAAAAAAGCATCTACCCTGATTTGTACTTTACCAGAGGATGCAGATAACCTTTTTATAGTATTGTCTGCCAGACAAATTAATAAGGATTTAAAAATAATTAGCAGGGCTTCGCAAGATGCATCTTACAAGAAAATTAGATTGGCAGGAGCAGACAATGTAATTATGCCGGATCGAATCGGTGGTGATCACATGGCTTCTTTGGTCGTAGTGCCTGACTTAATAGAGTTTTTGGACAACCTTTCTATTGTTGGGAAAAAATCTATAAACATAGAAGAAGTGTCTTTTGAAGACATGTTTGATGATCAAAAAGAACGCACTATCAAAACGATTGATATGCGATCGAAGACAGGTTGTTCTATTATTGGTTATAAATCACCCGAAGGGGAATATGTGGTAAATCCAGGTGCAGATACTTTATTAAAACCAGGATCTAAGATTGTAATAATAGGTCAACCAGAACAAGTAAATCAGCTAAATAAGGAGTTTAATATTTAAACAATTACCTAAGATTTAATCGTTAAATTATTGTAAACAATGGTTTTTTTTAGCATCTTGCTCACTTCAAAAAACTAAATTCAAATAACTCACTCATTATGAAGAGAATTCTTCTTTCAATTTTAGTACTTATAACTCCATTTTCAATTTTTGCTCAAGATATTCAAGAACCGACACTTTCTGAAAAGATAGATCAGGTGTTTTCATCTTATACAGGCTGGTTTGTTGATGCAATATTTTATGAAATACCATTTTCTGCAGAATTTAAGATTCCATGGGTATTGATAGTCTTAATTGGTGGTGCATTATATTTTACAATATATTTTAGGTTTATTAATATAACAGGCTTTGTTACTGCAATTAAAGTAGTTCGTGGTAAATATGAAGATATAGAAAAACACGGAGCCAAGGAACTTTATGGAGACGGTGGAGCAGCAATAGATGGAGATATACCGGATACTATTAGGGACGAAAGTGCTGATGGAGAAGTTTCACATTTTCAAGCACTTACTGCAGCCCTTTCTGCAACTGTAGGATTAGGTAATATTGCAGGGGTAGCGGTTGCTCTTTCAATAGGAGGACCAGGTGCAACATTTTGGATGATTATTGCAGGAGTTTTAGGAATGGCTTCTAAATTTGCAGAATGTACTTTAGGTGTAAAATATAGAGATGTCGGCGAAGACGGTACGGTTTACGGTGGACCTATGTATTATCTTAAAAAGGGACTTGGAGAAAAAAATATGGCTGGACTTGGAAAGGTATTAGCTGTGTTATTTGCAATATTTGTAATCGGTGGATCCTTTGGTGGTGGTAATATGTTCCAGGCAAATCAAGCCGCTGCCCAGTTTGTCGAGCTAACAGGTCTTCAAGGAGGTAATGCCGGGTTGTATTTTGGGATTGTTATGGCAGGTCTTGTTGCTGTAGTTATTATTGGCGGTATCAAGAGGATAGCATCCGTAACCGAAAAAGTTGTTCCTTTTATGGCAGGTGTTTATGTGCTTGCCGCATTGATAATTTTAGTAGTAAATTATAAACATATAGGAGACGCATTCGGGCTTATTTTTGAAGGAGCATTTTCTGGATTAGGTATAGCCGGTGGTTTAGTTGGAGTAATGATCCAAGGAATAAGAAGAGGAGCATTCTCAAATGAAGCGGGAGTTGGTTCTGCTGCAATAGCACATTCTGCCGTGAAAACAAAATACCCTGCCAGTGAAGGTATTGTAGCACTATTAGAACCTTTTGTGGATACCGTTGTAATCTGTACAATGACTGCTTTGGTAATCATTATCACTAATTTTGATTCGCAGTTTTTAGAATATGGAACGCCTGTAACAGAAGGTGTAGAATTGACTGCAACAGCTTTTGATACTGTTATTCCTAATTTTTCTATTGTATTAACCATTGCAGTAATACTTTTTGCTTTTTCTACAATGATTTCTTGGTCATATTATGGTATGCAAGGATGGAAATACTTATTTGGTAAAGGAAGAATAACTGATCTTATTTATAAATTACTCTTTTTGATTTTTGTGGTTGTAGGTGCTTCGATTAGTCTGGGTTCTGTAATAGACTTCTCTGATGCAATGATTTTTGCGATGGTTGTACCAAATATAATAGGTGTATTGTTATTAACACCCAAAATTAGAATAGAACTAAAAAAGTACTATGATGCAATTAACCTAAAGAAAGAGGCTATAGAAGACGGAGCAAGCGAATTTGATGTGTAACTAATAAATTTATCAACTTCATGAAAGATTTAAAATCCCATTTCGAAATACATCAACGTTTCCGAAATGGGATTTTTCTTTTGAGTTTGCTTATTTTTGGTTTAATCGTAGCGTTGTATTGCTTTCCTGATGCAGCTAGTAGATCAGATAATTTTCAAGAACTTTCAGAATTTCAAATTAAGATAGACTCTCTTAAGAAGCAAGCTGCTAATAAAAAAAAGAGCTATAAGCAGCAACCTTTTAATCCTAATTTTATAAGTGATTATAAAGGGTATATTTTAGGTTTATCTTCAGAAGAGCTGGACCGGCTTTATACATACAGAAAAGAAAATAAATGGGTAAATTCTGTTGCAGACTTCAAAAAAGTCACAAAGGTTTCTGATTCATTGTTAGCAATCGTTTCACCTTTATTTAAATTTCCTGATTGGGTACAAAATTCCAACAAATCAAAAGCTTACCCAAAATCAAAGTATCCTGCAAAACCTTTCTCAGACAAAGGGGATCTTAATACTATGACCTCTGTAAATCTTCAGGATGAAGTAGGAGTGCCCGATTTTATCGCAGAAAGAATTATTAAGTATAGAAATAATCTTAATGGATTTATAGATGACCTTCAACTCAAAGATATAAGAGGTCTTTATGAAAATCAACGACAAAAAATCCTCTCACTTTATACCGTCAAAACAAAGAACGAAATTAGGAAAGTTAATATCAATCAAGCTACTGTAAAAGAATTGATGGAAGTTCCTTATTTTGATTTTGAAACTGCGCTTGATATCAAAGATTTTATTAAAGAAAACAATGGTGTGTCTGATTTTGAAGAATTAGGAAAAATTGAAGGTTTTTCTTTAGAAAAAATAGATAGAATAGCATTATATTTGACTTTAAAATAAAAATCGGAAAAAATTACTGCAAATATTGATAATATTTAAATGCTTAATTTAAGCATTTAAATATGTTTTGTAGTACTATGTTAGCTATATAAATCAATGTTATCATTTAAACAACATGTATTTTACAGAAGAGCACGAATTATTTAGAGAAAGTCTTAAAGATTTTTTACAAAAAGAGGTAGTTCCACATATAGAGAAGTGGGAGAAAACCGGAGATATAGAGCGTTTCATTTGGAAAAAGTTCGGCGAAATGGGTTATTTCGGAATTGCGTATCCAGAAGAATATGGCGGATTGGATTTGGATTTATTCTACACGGTTATATTTTTGGAAGAACTGCAAAAGATCAATTCTGGTGGTTTTGCGGCGGCTATGTGGGCGCACGTGTATCTTGCCATGACTCACGTTAATAAAGAAGGTGATGATAGGATAAAAGAAAAATACCTAAGAACGAGTATCACCGGTGAAAAAATAGGATGTCTATGTATTTCGGAGCCATTCGGCGGATCGGATGTTGCGGGTATGAGAACTACTGCAGTAAAAGAAGGCGATACATATATTATCAATGGATCCAAAACATTTATTACAAACGGAGTTTACAGTGATTATCTTGTAGTCGCTGCTAAAACATCTCCAGAGCTAGGTAATAAGGGAATCAGTATTGTTATCATCGACAGAGATACTCCGGGTGTTTCAGCTACTAAATTGGATAAGCTAGGCTGGAAAGCTTCAGATACTGGTGAAATAGCTTTTGATAATGTAAGAATTCCTGTGGAGAATTTAATGGGCGAGGAAAACAAAGGTTTTTCTTATATAATGCAGCATTTTGCATTAGAAAGATTGATAATGGGAATTAATGCACACGCCAGAACGGAATATGCGCTGGAGTATGCTATAAGGTATATGGGTGAACGAGAAGCTTTTGGAAGAACCATAGACAAGTTCCAGGCACTTAGGCATAGTGTTGCGGATATGGCGAGTGAATTAGAAATGTGCAAAGAATTTAATTACTCGGTAGCAAAAAGACTTAATGAAGGGCAATATGTTGTAAAAGAAGCCAGTATGTCTAAATTAATATCAACAAAGATTGCTGATGAGGTTATTTATAAATGTCTTCAATTATTAGGAGGTTATGGTTATATGGAAGAATATCCATTGGCGAGATTGTTTAGAGATAGTAGACTTGGCCCAATAGGAGGAGGAACCTCTGAAATCTTGAGAGAGATTATCGCCAAAATGGTGATTGATAAGAAAGAATATAAGCCTGCGGTTGAGAAATAACCTGGTTTTTTTTGGCGAAAATTTTTGTTCAATTCGCCAAAATGGTGATTGATAAGAAAGAATATAAGCCTGCGGTTGAGAAATAACCTGGGCTTTTTTTTGCGAAAAATTTTTGTTCAATTTGCCAAAAATGGTGATTGATAAGAAAGAATATAAGCCTGGGGTTGAGAAATAACCTGGGCTTTTTTTTTGCGAAAATTTTTGTTCAATTCGTCAAAATGGTAATTGATAAGAAAGAATATAAGCCTGCGGTTGAGAAATAACCTGGGCTTTTTTTGGCGAAAAATGTTTTTTCAATTTGCCAAAAATGGTGATTTACTGTAATAAATAATATATATCCACTAATTAGAATTCTATAATGATGCACTTTTTTTGCTTTTTTTGGTGAAATTCTGGACTGATAATTAAATAATTAACACGCCTTATGGATTTCTTATTTTAGACCATTTGAAAATATCAAATTATCATATTTTAACTGCTATTTCTGAGTAAGTGATAAAATTTTATCAACACGAAAACGTTTGCGTACAGTTTCAAACGATTTCGGTATATGTAAAAATATTACATTGTAAGAAATTTAACACACAAACACTTATTTTATGAAAACTTTTAAGTTCATTTATTTTCTGTTGACGGTATCTTTTTTATTAGTATCGTGTGGTAAAGACGAGGTTCTGGATTCTGTAGAATCCGAGTCTGCAAAACCCGAAGAATCAATTTCTACTAGAGCTGGTCTAAAAACTATAGGTTCCGGTGTAATGATGCAAGCATTTTATTGGGATGTTCCCGCTGGTGGGACTTGGTGGAATGTAGTTAAAGGAAAGGTGAGTAGCTGGAGCAATTCAGGTATCGATGCTATATGGTTGCCACCCGTAAGCAAAGCCCAAAATGGTCCATTCTCAATGGGGTATGATCCTTTTGATTATTATGATTTTGGACAATATAATCAAATGGGTACTACTGAAACACGATTTGGATCTAAATCAGAATTAGAGTCTTTAATTACTCGTGCTCATAATAATGGAGTGAACGTAATTGCTGATATTGTGATAAACCATAATAGTGGAGGGGATTTAGAACCGAACGAATTTGCAGGAAAAGACACCTACACGAAGTTTAACCCATTATCCAATAAGTTTAACCGGACCAAGTATGATTTTCATCCTAATGAAGCATATAATTCTGACAGTGGTATTTTTGGTGGATTCCCAGACTTAAGTCATAATAAAACGTATGTTCAGGATTGGTTATGGAAAAGAAGTAATTCTGTTGCAAAGTATTATAAGAATACTATGAAATTTGATGGGTATAGGTTTGATTATGTGAAAGGTTTTGCTCCTTGGGTTGCAAAAGAATTTAGAAAATCTACAGGCGTATTTGGTGTAGGAGAGTATTGGGATGGAAATGTAAATACTTTAAAATGGTGGACAGATCAGTCAGAGATGTCGGCTTTTGATTTTGCATGTTATTATAAAATGAGAGACGCTTTTGTAGGGAACAACCTTAATGCACTTAGCGGAGATATGTTGTGGAAAAGAAACGCGAGTAGAGCAGTTACCTTTGTAGCCAATCATGACACAGATGAGATTTATACAAATAAACTGTTAGCATATGCTTACATTTTAACTCACGAAGGGTATCCTGCTCTGTTCTACAGGGATTATGAAGATTGGCTAGATAAGAATAAATTGAATAATTTAATTTGGATTCACAATAATCTTGCAGGAGGAAATACTTCAAACCTTTGGACTGATAATGATGAGTATATCGCCAGAAGAAATGGTGGAGGAGGAAAGAATGGATTGATAGTATATATCAATAATTCTAATTCTTGGAAAGAAAGATGGGTGGAGACCAATTGGTCCAGTAAGACAATAAAAGATTATACGGGTAGTTCTAGTTGGGAACCAGTAACACAAGGAGGAAGATGGGTGAAAATTCAGGCTCCACCAAAAGGATACACTGTTTGGTCTCTTAAATAGTATTTTATGTTTCTTAGCTTAAAAAATAGTAAGTAAAAATGGTTAAATAGATATACGGTTTTTTATTTTTGGTTAGGGTTAACTATAGCTACAAATAAAAAACCGTTTTATTTAATTTTAGAATGGAAATCTATTAAAAAATTAACTTCATTAAAAAAAAGCTTTGTGGATAATACTTTTGTGTTATATTTGCACCCTAATTTTTAAAGAAAGGAGGTAACACTATGTTAATTATACCAGTTAAAGACGGAGAAAATATAGATAGAGCGTTAAAACGTTTTAAGCGTAAATTTGATAGAACAGGAACTATGCGTCAGCTGCGTAAGCGTCAGGCGTTCACAAAGCCTTCTGTAGAGCGTAGAGCTCAGGTTCAAAAAGCGCAGTATATTCAGCACTTAAGAGATCAAGAAGAAATTTAAAACAAGTTAAAAACGCTTTGTTAGTTGATTTCTTTTTAAAGAAGTCTAACTTCGTTTTTAAGTATAGATAAATTAAAACCATTAGGTATCAAAAGTTTTTTACTTTTGTGTTCTAATGGTTTTTTATGTTTGTCAAAGAGTTTATTGATTATCTACTTTTAGAAAAAAAGTATTCTGAACATACTGTTTCGGCTTACAAAACAGATTTATTAGCCTTTATCCAATTTTATAATCAAGCGTTTGGTAGCGATGATATATCGACGTCAAATTATCCTCAGGTTCGTTCTTGGATTGTAGATTTGGTAGACTCAGGTGTTTCGAATAGAACTATTAATAGGAAAGTGTCTTCCCTTAAAACCTATTATAAATTTTTGCTTAAATCCGGGCAAATTGATAAAAATCCATTAGCAAAACATCAGGCGTTGAAAGCGTCTAAAAAAATACAGATTCCGTTCTCTAATTTTGAGGTTGAAAATGTGCTGGAGGAGTTAAAGGAAGGGGTTGATTTTAAAAGTGTTAGAGATAGATTGATTGTAGAACTTTTTTATGCAACAGGAATGCGTAGAATTGAATTGGTAAACCTGAAATTAACCGATCTGGACATCTCTAATAGACAGGTTAAAGTTTTAGGGAAACGTAATAAGGAAAGATATATACCTTTAATACCTTCATTGCTTATTACATTAAAACAGTATATGACATTACGGTCAGTGATTAAGGTGGATTCTGAAGTTCCTTTTTTATTGCTAACAGAAAAAGGAGTTAAAATTTATGAAACACTTGTGTATCGAATCATAAATGGTTATTTTAGTAAGGCATCTTCTAAGATAAAAAGAAGCCCGCATATATTGAGACATTCATTCGCGACGCATCTTCTTAATGAAGGGGCAAACTTAAATGCTGTAAAAGAATTACTTGGTCATTCCAGTTTAGCAGCTACTCAGATTTATACAAACCAGAGTGTAGCTCAGTTAGCAAAAGTGCATAAACAGTCTCATCCAAGGAATAAAAAGTAAAGCGTAATTTCTTTTAGGCTTTAAACATATGTTCAATCAATTAAAATAACACCTATGAAAGTGAACTTGCAATCCGTAAATTTTAACGTCGATCAAAAATTGGTAGATTTTACACAAGCAAAATTGGATAAGCTTGAAAATCATTTTAGCAGAATTATACACGCTGATGTTTTTTTGAAAGTTATGAATACAAGTAGTAAAGAAAATAAGATCACCGAGATTTTGCTAAGTGTTCCTGGGGGTGAGTTTATAATTAAGAAAATAAATAAAAGTTTCGAAGAAGGTGTTGATGAGTGTGTTAGTTCGTTAGAAAGGCAGTTGCGAAAACGGAAAGAAAAATTAAAAGCACATGTTTGATGATTTTTTTTTAAAAATTGTTTTGTGTAAGGAATAATTTCTATACATTTGCAGTCCGTTAGAAATAGCGGACTTTTTTATGTTCAAAAACATACTGAAAAGCCGATATAGCTCAGCTGGCTAGAGCAGCTGATTTGTAATCAGCAGGTCGTGGGTTCGAGTCCCTCTATCGGCTCTTGAAATTTTGAAAAAAACATCAGGTTTGAAATTCGTTTTTAGTTGAAAGCAACTTTCATTCGGAACGATATGATCATCCTGAGTTAGGCCGAAAGTAGTTTCGTTATCGGCTGTTTTAAAGTATTGATTTTCTGATAAATCAAAGCTTTTAAAATTAAATTTTGAATTGTAAAATATTTGATTACTTTTGCGCATTCAAAATTTAGAAGTTCATTCTAAAATAGTGATTATAATTGGGGAGATACTCAAGCGGCCAACGAGGACAGACTGTAAATCTGTTGGTTTTACCTTCGCAGGTTCGAATCCTGCTCTCCCCACAACCTTCAATTTTGATTTCAGAATTGTAAAACGCGGGAGTAGCTCAGTTGGTAGAGCGTCAGCCTTCCAAGCTGAATGTCGCCGGTTCGAACCCGGTCTCCCGCTCTAAAAAATACAGAGCTAATCTTGATGCAAAATTAGCATTGGATTTTTAAAATAAAAGTAATGGTGAATCGGTTTTCTTTCGATGATTAATGAAGAATCCTGGTTGATCATTGTGTACTTTAAAAAGCCGGTGTAGCTCAGGGGTAGAGCGTTTCCTTGGTAAGGAAGAGGTCACGAGTTCAAATCTCGTCATTGGCTCTTGGTTCACAAGTTTAAATTGAACACTATATATAACTAAGATTAAATAAATTCATTATGGCAAAGGAAACTTTTGATCGTTCCAAACCGCACTTAAATATTGGTACTATTGGACACGTTGATCACGGTAAAACAACTTTAACCGCTGCAATTACTAAAGTATTAGCAGATGCTGGATTTTCTGAAGCAAAATCTTTTGATCAGATCGATAATGCACCGGAAGAAAAAGAAAGAGGTATTACAATTAACACGTCTCACGTTGAGTACGCTACTCAAAATCGTCATTATGCACACGTTGACTGTCCAGGTCACGCCGATTATGTAAAGAACATGGTTACTGGTGCGGCGCAGATGGATGGTGCGATCTTGGTGGTTGCTGCTACCGATGGTCCTATGCCACAAACTCGTGAGCATATCTTATTAGGACGTCAGGTTGGTATTCCAAGAATCGTTGTGTTCCTTAATAAAGTGGATATGGTTGATGATGAAGAATTATTAGAGCTAGTAGAAATGGAAGTAAGAGATCTTCTTTCTTTTTATGAGTACGATGGAGATAACGGACCTGTAGTTTCTGGTTCTGCACTAGGAGCTCTTAATGGAGAGCAAAAGTGGGTTGACACAGTTTTGGAATTGATGAAAGAGGTAGATGCTTGGATCGAAGAGCCATTACGTGAGATTGATAAAGATTTCTTAATGCCAATCGAAGATGTATTCTCTATTACCGGTCGTGGTACTGTTGCTACTGGACGTATCGAAACGGGTATCGCTAACACTGGAGATCCTGTAGAGATCATCGGTATGGGAGCTGAGAAACTTACTTCTACTATTACTGGTATCGAGATGTTTCGTCAGATATTAGACAGAGGAGAGGCTGGAGATAATGCAGGTATCTTATTGAGAGGTATTGAAAAAACTCAGATTTCTCGTGGTATGGTAATTACTAAACCAGGATCTGTAACACCACATGCCAAGTTTAAAGCTGAGGTTTATATACTTAAAAAAGAAGAAGGTGGACGTCACACTCCATTCCATAACAATTATCGTCCTCAGTTCTATGTTCGTACAACTGATGTAACTGGAAATATAGCACTTCCTGATGGAGTTGAGATGGTAATGCCTGGAGATAACTTAACGATTACTGTTGAGCTTATTCAGCCAATTGCGATGAATGTAGGTCTTCGTTTTGCAATCCGTGAAGGTGGTAGAACAGTAGGTGCCGGTCAGGTAACTGAAATTTTAGACTAAACAATATAGTTAATATATAAGAAAAGGTATTCGTTACAACGAATACCTTGACTTATGTATACGGGTTTAGCTCAGTTGGTAGAGCACTGGTCTCCAAAACCAGGTGTCGGGAGTTCGAGCCTCTCAACCCGTGCAAAGAAATGTTTTGTATTTTCATTGAGGAAAAATACATTTGAGATTGAAGAAAACACGAAGTTTAGATGTGTGTCCTAAATGATGACGAAGGATGCCTTTCAGTAAAACAATAAGATAAGTAGCTTTCATAAATTACATGTAAAGCTGAAATAAGAAACTTAAAGTGGCAGATATTTGCCGTTGAAAAGAATAAATAAGATGGCTGGATTAATAAATTACATTACAGAATCGTATAACGAGTTAAAAAATCACGTAACCTGGACGCCTTGGGCAGAAGCCCAGAGGTTGACGTTGGTTACCATTATTTTCTCAGTTATTTTTTCTTTAGCTATCTGGGGAGTTGATACTGTATTTAGTAATTTGATAGAGTATTATTTCACTTTAGTTAAATCATAAATAACATGGCCGAAGTTAGTAATACAAAAAAATGGTACGTTGTTCGTGCTGTAAGTGGCCAAGAGAACAAGGTCAAGGATTATATTGAGCGTGAAATTGCTCACATGGGTATGGAAGACTACGTTTCTCAAATTCTGGTACCAACAGAAAAGGTGGTTCAGATACGAAATGGCAAAAAAATCAATAAGGAAAGAGTGTATTTCCCTGGCTATGTTATGATTGAAGCTAACCTATCAGGAGAGATTCCTCATATCATAAAATCAATTAACGGGGTTATTGGTTTTCTTGGTGAGGTAAAAGGAGGAGATCCTGTACCGTTAAGAAAAGCTGAAATTAATAGAATGCTCGGTAAGGTAGATGAGCTTGCAGTGAAAACAGATAACGTGGCTATTCCTTACACTGTTGGTGAGACAGTAAAAGTAATTGACGGTCCGTTTAATGGTTTCAATGGTACTGTAGAAAAGGTAAATGAAGAAAAGCGTAAACTTGAAGTAATGGTTAAAATTTTCGGTAGAAAAACACCATTAGAATTGAGCTATATGCAAGTAGAAAAAGTATAATAATTGTTACATTATATATTCTGAATTGTTCTTATTGCTTCCACTTTGTAGGACAATTCTAATTTAAAATTAGAAAAATGGCTAAAGAGATAAGTAAGGTTGTAAAACTTCAAGTACGTGGAGGAGCGGCTAACCCATCCCCACCAGTTGGACCTGCTTTAGGTGCTGCCGGAGTGAATATCATGGAATTTTGTAAGCAATTCAATGGTAGAACACAGGATAAGGCTGGTAAAGTATTGCCAGTTGTTATAAATGTTTACAAAGACAAGTCTTTTGATTTTGTAATCAAAACTCCACCTGCGGCAGTTCAAATACTGGAAGCAGCAAAAACTAAAAAAGGTTCAGGTGAGCCAAATCGTAAAAAAGTGGCTAGTGTTACTTGGGATCAGGTTCGTACAATTGCGGAAGATAAAATGCAGGATTTAAATGCGTTTACTATCGAATCTGCTATGAAAATGATTGCCGGTACCGCTCGTTCAATGGGTGTAACTGTAAAAGGACAAGCTCCTTTTTAATCCAAAAACGTGTAGAAAATGGCAAAAGTAACTAAAAAGCAAAAAGAAGTACGAGCTAAAGTTGAAAAGAATAAAGCGTATTCTGTAGACGAAGCTTCTGCTTTAGTAAAAGAAATAACAAACGTAAATTTTGATGCTTCGGTAGATCTTGCAGTTCGTTTAAATGTAGATCCTCGTAAAGCAAATCAAATGGTGCGTGGTGTGGTAACATTACCTCACGGAACAGGAAAGGATGTTAAAGTTCTCGCATTAGTAACACCGGATAAGGAAGCCGAAGCTAAAGAAGCTGGTGCAGATTTTGTAGGTCTAGATGAATATCTTGACAAGATAAAAGGTGGATGGACTGATGTAGACGTGATCATTACAATGCCAAGTGTTATGGGGAAATTAGGTCCATTAGGTCGAGTTTTGGGACCTCGTGGTTTAATGCCAAACCCTAAGACAGGTACGGTAACAATGGATATAGCAAAAGCTGTTTCTGATGTTAAAGCTGGTAAGATTGACTTTAAAGTCGATAAAACTGGTATCGTTCATGCTGCAATTGGAAAGTCTTCGTTCTCTGCTGATAAAATAGCAGGAAATGCAAAAGAATTATTAACAACATTAGTGAAGTTAAAACCTGTGACTGCTAAAGGTATATATATTAAATCCATATATATGTCCTCTACAATGAGTCCCGGTGTTGAGATTGATTCCAAGAACTTTGCTGGGTAATTAAGATAAACGATTATGACAAGAGAAGAAAAATCAAAAGTAATTGAAGACTTAACTGCTCAGTTAGCTGAAAACACTAATATCTATTTAGCTGATATTTCAGGTTTGGATGCAGGAACAACTTCAAATTTACGTAGAGCTTGTTTTAAAGCTAACGTATCATTAAAAGTAATTAAGAATACGCTCCTTGCGAAAGCAATGGAGAAATCAGATAAGGATTTCGGAGAATTACCGGAGGTTTTAAAAGGTAATACTTCTGTTATGTTTTCTGAAACCGGTAACGCACCGGCCAAAGTTATCAAAGAATTTCGTAAGAAATCCGAGAAGCCTTTGTTAAAAGGGGCTTTTGTAGAAGAAGCGATTTTTGTTGGTGATGAGATGCTGGATGCACTTGTAGACATCAAGTCTAAAGAAGAAGTTATTGGAGATATTATTGGCTTATTACAGTCACCGGCTAAGAATGTTATTTCTGCATTAAAGTCAAGTGGTGGAACAATAGCTGGTATTCTTAAAACATTATCCGAAAAAGAAGGATAATCTAAGCAAGTACGCACTTTTTAACAAATTATATTTCAATAAAAAAATTATTTAAAACGATAGAAAATGGCAGATTTAAAAGATTTCGCAGAACAATTAGTTAACTTGACAGTAAAAGAAGTTAATGAGTTAGCTGATATATTAAAAGAAGAGTATGGTATCGAACCTGCTGCCGCTGCAGTAGCTGTTGCTGCTGGTGGTGCTGCTGCTGGTGGAGATGCAGCTGAAGAGCAAAGTGAATTTGATGTAATCCTTAAGGCAGCTGGTGGCGCTAAGTTAGCAGTGGTTAAACTTGTTAAAGAATTAACAGGTCTTGGTCTTAAAGATGCTAAAGGATTAGTGGATAATGCTCCTAGTCCAATCAAAGAAGGAGTGGCAAAAGATGAAGCAGAAGCTCTAAAAGCTCAATTAGAAGAGGCTGGAGCTGAGGTTGAGCTTAAGTAAGCTTGCCAAATATTGACATAGAGGTTTAGACCTGGAGAATTCTCTCTAAGGTCTAAACCATTTTGCGTATATAAATATGAAGTATTAAAATACGCTGTTTTTTAAATTTTAATTTAATTCCGTCCATTGATGTTAGCAACGCAAACTGAAAGATTGAATTTTTCTTCTGTAAAGAATAGACCTGATTATCCAGACTTTCTAGATATTCAGATCAAATCCTTTCAGGACTTTTTTCAATTAGAAACAAAGTCTGAAGAAAGAGGGAATGAGGGTCTTTATAATACCTTCATGGAAAATTTCCCGATTACGGATACACGTAATCAATTTGTACTAGAATTTTTAGACTACTTTGTAGATCCTCCAAGATACGATCTACAAGAATGCATAGAGAGAGGTCTTACCTACAGTGTACCTCTTAAGGCACGTTTAAAACTTTTTTGTACCGATCCCGAACATGAGGATTTTGAGACAATTGTTCAGGACGTTTATTTAGGTACTATTCCTTATATGACTCCAAGTGGTACTTTTTGTATCAATGGGGCAGAGCGTGTTGTTGTATCCCAATTACACCGTTCACCTGGTGTGTTCTTTGGACAATCATTTCACGCAAATGGAACAAAGCTATATTCTGCCAGAGTAATTCCTTTTAAAGGATCCTGGATAGAATTTGCAACCGATATCAATAGCGTAATGTACGCGTATATTGATAGAAAGAAAAAATTACCGGTTACTACACTTTTTCGTGCAATTGGTTTCGAGAGAGATAAAGATATTCTAGAAATTTTTGATCTTGCTGAAGAGGTTAAAGTTTCTAAATCCGGATTAAAGAAAGTATTAGGCCGTAAACTGGCTGCAAGAGTATTGAATACCTGGCACGAAGATTTCGTTGATGAGGATACTGGAGAGGTTGTTTCTATTGAACGTAACGAAATTGTATTAGACCGTGACACAGTTCTTGATAAAGATCACTTAGATGAGATCGTGGATTCTGGAGCTAAAACAATTTTACTTCATAAAGAAGACAACCAAAAAGGTGATTACGCAATCATCCATAACACATTGCAAAAAGACCCTACGAATTCTGAAAAAGAAGCCGTAGAACACATATACCGTCAATTACGTAATGCAGAACCGCCTGATGAAGAGACTGCAAGGGGTATTATTGATAAGTTATTCTTCTCTGATCAGCGTTACAACCTTGGTGAGGTAGGTCGTTATAGAATGAATAAAAAGTTAGGTCTTAATATCGAAATGGATAAGCAAGTTCTTACCAAAGAAGATATTATTACCATCATAAAATATTTAATTGAATTGATTAACTCTAAAGCGGAGATTGATGATATTGATCACCTTTCTAACCGTCGTGTTAGAACGGTAGGAGAGCAATTATCGCAACAGTTCGGAGTTGGTCTGGCACGAATGGCTCGTACGATTAGAGAGCGCATGAATGTTAGAGATAACGAGGTATTTACACCTATTGATTTGATTAATGCAAAAACATTGTCTTCTGTTATTAATTCTTTCTTTGGTACGAATCAGCTGTCTCAGTTTATGGATCAAACCAATCCATTAGCAGAGATTACTCACAAACGTAGACTTTCTGCTCTTGGACCAGGTGGGTTATCACGAGAGCGTGCTGGTTTTGAGGTTCGAGATGTACATTATACGCATTATGGTCGATTATGTCCTATTGAAACACCAGAAGGACCAAATATTGGGTTGATTTCTTCCCTTGCTGTGTTTGCTAAAGTGAATTCGATGGGATTCCTTGAAACTCCGTATCGTAAGGTTGAAGATGGTAAAGTAGACTTAAGTGAGTTTAGATATTTGAGTGCAGAAGAGGAAGAAGAGAAATTAATAATGCAAGCCAACTTGCCGCTAAAGGAAGATGGTACGATTGAAAGTGAAAAGGTCATTGCTCGTATGGAAGGTGACTTTCCAGTAATAGAACCTTTATCTGTAAATTATGCAGATGTTGCACCAAACCAGATTGCTTCTATTTCTGCATCATTAATTCCTTTCTTAGAGCATGATGATGCAAACCGTGCATTGATGGGATCGAATATGATGCGTCAGGCAGTGCCGTTATTAAGAGTTGATGCTCCGATCGTGGGTACAGGACTAGAACGTCAGGTGGCTTCAGATTCACGAGTGTTAATCAACGCAGAAGGAGAAGGAGTTGTAGAATATGTAGATGCCCAGAAAATAACTATTAAATACGATAGAACAGAAGAAGAAAGAATGGTAAGTTTTGATAGTGATTCTAAAACTTACAACTTGATCAAGTTCCGTAAAACGAACCAGGGTACTTCTATAAATTTGAAACCAATTGTTAGAGTTGGCGATAGAGTAAACAAAGGGCAAGTTTTATGTCAAGGGTATGCAACCGAGAATGGTGAACTTGCACTAGGTAGAAATATGAAAGTAGCCTTTATGCCTTGGAAAGGGTATAATTTTGAAGATGCGATTGTGATTTCTGAAAAAGTAGTTAGAGATGATATCTTTACTTCTATTCACATTGATGAGTATTCATTGGAAGTTAGAGATACTAAGTTAGGTAACGAAGAGTTAACTAATGATATTCCTAACGTTTCTGAAGAAGCTACAAAAGATCTTGATGAAAACGGGATGATCCGTGTTGGTGCTGAAATTAAACCAGGAGATATTCTAATTGGTAAGATTACGCCAAAAGGGGAAAGCGACCCTACACCTGAAGAAAAATTATTAAGAGCCATATTTGGTGATAAAGCAGGGGATGTAAAGGATGCTTCCTTAAAAGCTTCACCATCTTTACACGGTGTTGTTATAGACAAGAAGTTATTTGCTCGCGCGATTAAAGATAAACGTAAACGTTCTCAGGATAAGGAAGATATTTCAATTTTAGAAAGATCTTATGACGCAAAATTTGCGTTGTTAAAATCAGAATTAGTAGATAAATTATTTGTTATTGTTGGAGGTAAAACTTCACAAGGAGTTATTAATGATTTAGGAGAAGAAGTACTTCCGAAAGGTAAGAAGTTTACTCAGAAAATGCTAAACAGTGTTGATGATTATGCACACCTTACCAAAGGAACTTGGACTACTGATGATGCTCTTAATAAGATGGTTGCGGATTTAATCCACAACTTTAAGATTAAAGAAAATGATTTGCAGGGTAACTTACGTAGAGAAAAATTTACAATCTCGGTAGGAGATGAATTGCCTTCTGGAATCATAAAACTAGCTAAAGTTTACATTGCTAAAAAACGTAAACTTAAGGTAGGTGATAAAATGGCAGGGCGTCACGGTAACAAAGGTATTGTTGCGCGTATTGTAAGAGAAGAGGATATGCCATTCTTAGAAGACGGAACACCAGTAGATATTGTATTGAATCCATTAGGTGTGCCTTCTCGTATGAATATTGGTCAGATTTATGAAACTGTATTAGGTTGGGCAGGTCAGAAGTTAGGTAGAAAATATGCTACTCCGATTTTTGACGGAGCCTCTCTAGATCAGATTAATGAGTTTACTGACGAAGCAGGTATTCCAAGATTTGGACATACGTATTTATATGATGGTGGTACAGGAGATCGTTTTGATCAACCGGCAACAGTAGGTGTAATTTACATGCTTAAGTTGGGTCATATGGTTGATGACAAAATGCACGCACGTTCTATTGGTCCATATTCCTTGATCACACAGCAACCACTAGGTGGTAAAGCACAGTTTGGAGGTCAGCGTTTTGGAGAGATGGAGGTATGGGCGCTAGAGGCATATGGTGCTTCGGCTACCCTTCGTGAAATATTGACTGTTAAATCTGATGATGTTATAGGAAGAGCCAAAACATACGAAAGTATCGTTAAAGGAGAGCCTATGCCAGAACCAGGATTACCAGAATCATTCAACGTGTTAATGCACGAATTGAAAGGTCTTGGTCTTGATATCAGATTAGAAGAATAATATTTAAATCGTACCCTGAGCATTGTCTTAGGGTACGATCAAACTATTATTCATTTTTAAATTACAATAATTCTTAAGCAACCATAGATTATGGCAAGAAATAATGATAAGAATACAGTAAAGAGGTTTAATAAAATCTCTATTGGTTTAGCATCTCCTGAGTCGATTTTAGCAGCGTCGCAAGGAGAAGTTCTGAAACCTGAAACTATCAATTATCGTACACACAAACCTGAGCGAGATGGTTTGTTCTGTGAGCGTATTTTTGGTCCTGTTAAGGACTTTGAGTGTGCTTGTGGTAAATATAAAAGAATTCGTTACAAAGGTATCGTTTGTGATCGATGTGGAGTAGAAGTAACAGAGAAGAAAGTTCGTAGAGACCGTGTAGGGCATATTAACTTGGTAGTGCCTGTAGCACACATCTGGTATTTCCGTTCTTTACCAAATAAAATAGGATATTTATTAGGTCTTCCATCTAAGAAATTAGATATGATAATTTACTACGAAAGATACGTAGTAATTCAGCCTGGTATTGCTAAAAATGAAGAAGGAGAGCCTGTTCAAAAAATGGATTTCCTTACAGAAGAAGAGTATCTTAATATTTTGGATAGCCTTCCTCAAGAAAACCTATATCTTGATGATACAGATCCCAACAAGTTCATCGCTAAGATGGGCGCAGAGTGCTTAATTGAGATATTAAAGAGAATTGATCTGGATGAATTATCTTATCAGTTAAGACATAAAGCAAATAATGAAACTTCTAAACAACGAAAAACAGAAGCACTAAAACGTCTTCAGGTTGTAGAATCATTACGAGATGCTAATAAAAATAGAGAAAACCGTCCGGAATGGATGATTCTTAAAGTAGTACCAGTAATTCCACCAGAGTTACGTCCATTAGTACCATTGGATGGAGGTCGTTTTGCTACCTCTGATTTAAATGACTTGTATCGTCGTGTAATTATACGTAACAATCGCTTAAAACGTTTAATGGAAATCAAAGCTCCTGAAGTAATTTTACGTAATGAAAAACGTATGTTACAAGAATCAGTAGATTCGCTGTTTGATAATACACGTAAAGCTTCTGCGGTTAAGACAGATTCTAACAGACCATTAAAATCACTTTCGGATTCATTGAAAGGTAAACAAGGACGTTTCCGTCAGAACTTACTCGGTAAACGTGTAGATTACTCTGCTCGTTCTGTAATTGTTGTAGGACCTGAATTAAAATTATTCGAATGTGGTCTTCCTAAGAATATGGCAGCTGAGCTTTACAAACCATTTGTAATCAGAAAATTGATTGAACGGGGTATTGTAAAAACCGTAAAATCTGCAAAGAAGATTATAGATAGAAAAGAGCCTGTGGTTTGGGATATTTTAGAGAACGTTCTAAAAGGACATCCTGTATTATTAAACCGTGCTCCTACGCTTCACCGTTTAGGTATTCAGGCATTTCAGCCTAAACTTATAGAAGGTAAGGCGATACAGTTACACCCATTAGTATGTACGGCATTTAACGCCGATTTTGATGGAGATCAAATGGCGGTTCATTTACCATTGGGACCAGAAGCTATATTAGAAGCTCAATTATTAATGTTGGCTTCTCATAATATTTTAAACCCTGCCAATGGTTCTCCAGTAACAGTACCTTCTCAGGATATGGTGCTAGGATTATACTATATGACTAAATCTCGTAGATCTACATCCGAGTTAGTGGTTAAAGGTGAGGATCTGACATTCTATTCTCCAGAAGAGGTAATTATAGCATACAATGAGAAAAGGTTAGATATCAACGCTAATATTAAAGTTAGAACAAAAGATATCGATGAAAATGGAGAGTTGGTCACTAAAATAATAGAAACTACAACAGGTAGAGTTTTATTTAACGAAAAAGTTCCTGAAAAAGCTGGGTATATTAACGAGGTATTGACCAAAAAATCTCTTAGAGATATTATCGGAGGTATTTTAAAGGTGACTAGTGTGCCAGAAACGGCAGTGTTCCTAGATGAGATCAAAACGCTAGGATATAACTTTGCATTTAGAGGAGGATTATCTTTTAGTTTAGGAGATATTATTATCCCTGCAGAGAAACATAAGATGATTGCTGATGCTAATGGTCAGGTGGACAACATTGTAGCTAATTACAACATGGGTCTTATTACCAATAACGAACGTTATAATCAGGTAATTGATATATGGACGTCTACCAATGCCGAGCTTACAGAATTGTCAATGAAACGTATCAGAGAAGATCAACAAGGATTTAACTCGGTATATATGATGCTTGACTCTGGAGCAAGGGGATCTAAAGAACAGATTCGCCAGCTTACAGGTATGCGTGGATTAATGGCGAAACCGAAAAAATCGAATTCTGCAGGTGGTGAAATTATTGAAAATCCAATTCTTTCTAACTTTAAGGAAGGACTTTCGATTCTTGAATATTTTATCTCTACACACGGTGCCCGTAAAGGTCTTGCGGATACTGCACTTAAAACTGCGGATGCTGGATATCTAACACGTCGTTTAGTAGATGTTGCACAAGATGTTATTGTTAATATTGAAGACTGTGGAACATTAAGAGGAGTAGAAGTTAGTCCATTAAAGAAAAATGAAGAAATTATTGAAGGTCTTGCCGCAAGAATTGCTGGTAGAACTTCTTTAGTAGATGTTATAAACCCATTAACCCAAGAGGTTCTGGTTGAAGCAGGAGTAGAGATTGATGATGTAACTGCAAAGAATATTGAAAACTCTCCGGTAGAATCAGTAGAGGTGCGTTCTGCTCTTACATGTGAGGCTAAGAAAGGTATTTGTGTTAAATGTTACGGGCGTAATCTTGCAACAGGTAAAACAGTGCAACGAGGGGAAGCAGTAGGTGTTGTAGCAGCGCAATCAATTGGAGAGCCAGGTACACAGCTTACACTACGTACATTTCACGTAGGGGGTATTGCCAGTAACATTTCTGAAGAAAATCAATTAAAATCTAAATTTACCGGTAAAGCAGAAATAGAAGATTTGAAGACTGTAAAAGGTCAGGATGGAGATGGAAATGAAATTGATGTCGTTATTTCTCGTACTTCTGAAGTGAAAATCATAGATCCCAAAACGAAGATTGTACTGAGTACTAATCTTATTCCTTATGGTTCTCAACTGTTTATTAAGAGCGGAGATACTGTAAAAGAAGGACAAAGCATTTGTCAGTGGGATCCATATAATGGTGTAATTATTTCAGAATTTGCCGGAAAAGTAAGCTATGAAAATGTAGAACAAGGTATAACATATCAGGTAGAGATTGACGAGCAAACTGGATTCCAGGAGAAAGTTATTTCAGAATCACGTGACAAGAAAAAAATACCTACACTTTTGATTATGGGTAAAGGCGACGAAGTACTTCGTTCTTATAATCTTCCTGTTGGAGCACACTTAATGGTGGATGACAATGAAAAAATTGAAGTTGGTAAAGTGTTGGTTAAAATTCCACGTAAATCGGCAAAAGCCGGTGATATTACAGGGGGGCTACCACGGGTAACGGAGTTGTTTGAAGCACGTAACCCTTCAAATCCTGCTGTAGTAAGTGAGATTGATGGTGTGGTATCTTTTGGTAAAATCAAGCGTGGTAACCGTGAGATTATTGTAGAATCCAGAATTGGTGAAATCAAGAAGTACCTTGTGAAATTATCCAATCAGATTCTTGTACAAGAAAATGATTTTGTACGTGCAGGTATGCCTTTATCAGATGGTTCTGTAACTCCAGAAGATATTCTGAAAATTAAAGGGCCGTCTGCAGTACAGCAGTATTTGGTGAATGAGGTACAGGAAGTATATCGATTACAAGGAGTAAAGATTAACGATAAGCATTTTGAAGTAGTAGTACGTCAAATGATGCGTAAAGTTAGAATCCAAGATCCGGGTGATACGATTTTCTTAGAAAATCAATTGGTGCACAAAGCTGATTTCATCGAAGAAAATGACTCAATTTTCGGTATGAAAGTAGTAGAAGAAGCTGGTGATAGTGAAAACTTGAAGGCAGGTCAGATTATTTCACCAAGGGATCTTAGAGATGAAAACTCTATTTTAAGAAGAGAGGATAAGAATTTAGTTGAAGCAAGAGATGTCACTCCTGCTACAGCGACTCCAATACTTCAGGGTATTACTAGAGCTTCGCTGCAAACGAAATCGTTTATCTCTGCTGCATCATTCCAGGAAACTACAAAAGTTCTAAATGAAGCCGCTGTAAGTGGTAAAGTTGATGATCTGGAAGGGTTAAAAGAGAATGTAATCGTTGGACATAGAATCCCTGCTGGAACTGGTATGAGAGATTATGAGAGTATCATAGTTGGTTCCAAAGAAGAGTTCGAGGATCGAATGGAACAGCGACAAGAAGTAAACTATAACTAATCAGTAAAGCCTGCCAATTGGCAGGCTTTCTGTTTTTTAAGAACCAATGGTTCAAATAAATTTATTATAACATGGCAGACGAAAAGAAACAAAAGCAAAATCAGTTAAATATAGAATTAGATGATGCTATTGCTGATGGAATATACAGTAATCTGGCAATTATTAATCACTCGGTATCCGAATTTGTGGTAGATTTTGTAAATATCATGCCCGGAAGACCTAAAAGCAAAGTGAAAAGTAGAATCATTTTGACTCCACAACATGCCAAAAGACTTTTAAAAGCATTAGGAGATAATGTATCAAGATTCGAAGCCGCTCACGGAGAAATTAAAGATTATGAACAACCACCGATCCCTTTAAATTTTGGACCTACAGGACAAGCTTAGTTGATGATTGGAGTTAAATAATATAAATCCGCTGGTTTTTTTAACAAGCGGATTTTTTTATGAAAAATAACAAACTTGATCGAGCGGTATATTTTTACTATATTAATCAATAATAATTTTATAAATATGTCGTCTGATCGAATCAAAACCTATTCCGAGTTCTATAAGTTTTATTTAACAGAACATCAAAATAAAACAAGTAGGACGCTACATTTTGTAGGAACATTTTTAGTTTTTGTAATTATAATTGTTGCTATCTATTATCGCTGGAGTTGGAAATGGTTTTTAGTTCCTGCAGTAGGATACGGTTTTGCTTGGATCGGTCATGCTTTTTTTGAAAAAAATAAACCAGCAACATTCAAATACCCTCTTTGGAGTTTAATCTCTGATTTTAAATTGTTTTTTGAAATTCTTGCAGGAAAACGTTCGCTAGATAGTTCAAAGGATTGATATAATAACATTCTATTAAAAGTGTGATTACTATAAATATTAGATATAACGAACCATTGAATCGATTAAATAATTATTGTTTAATCAACTTTTTGTTTAGAATGTATATACTAGTATATTTTTTTAGAAAAAAGTGTTAAAAATCACTTTAAAATTGTTTTAGAATTCTGAAGTGAAATGAAAAGTAATAGAAGGGTATTTTTGTTGAGTCATTTGAAGACTAAAGGATGAATCAGCTAAAAATACTAATTGCCCCTGCTTATCTTTTGCTAAAAATTTACTTTTTACACGTTTAAAATCAATAAATTCTTCATTACTTTCATCCGCTACATCTACCCAACAAGCTTTGTGTACATTTAAGTTTTCATACGTACATTTAGCACCGTATTCGTGTTCTAATCTATATTGTATTACTTCATATTGCAGTGCGCCAACGGTACCGATCACTTTTCTTCCGTTTAGCTCTAAAGTAAATAACTGGGCAACACCTTCATCCATTAATTGGTCGATACCTTTTGCCAATTGCTTGGATTTTAATGGATCAGCATTGTTGATATATCTAAAATGCTCTGGAGAAAAGCTCGGAATCCCCTTGTAATTTAGTTGTTCTCCGGTAGTAAGTGTATCACCAATCTTAAAATTTCCAGTATCATGCAAACCAACAATATCACCCGGGAAGGAGATATCTACAATTTCTTTTTTCTCCGCAAAAAAAGCATTGGGACTAGAGAATTTGAGTTTTTTGTTATGCCTTGTATGCAAATACGGTACATTTCTTTCAAAAGTTCCTGAAACAATTTTTATAAAAGCTAATCGATCTCTATGTTTTGGATCCATATTGGCATGGATCTTAAACACAAACCCCGTAAAATCTTTTTCGTCTGGTTGTACTAGCCTTGTATCACTTTCTTTAGGCCTCGGTGTAGGAGCAATTTTTATAAAACAATCCAGTAATTCTCGTACGCCAAAATTGTTTAAGGCAGAGCCAAAAAATACAGGTTGTAAATCTCCACCTTGATATGCCTCTTTATTAAAAGTTGGATAAATACCGGCTACTAATTCTATCTCTTCTCGTAAAGTTTCAGCTGCAGTAGCTCCAATTAGTGTATTAAGTTCTGGAGAAGATAGATCAGAGACTTCAATAGTTTCTTCTATATTTTTTCTGCTGTCACCACTAAATAAGTTAATGTTTTTCTCCCAAATATTGTAGATTCCTTTAAAATCATACCCCATTCCGATAGGAAAACTTAAAGGAGTAACCTTTAATCCCAGTTTTTGCTCCACTTCATCGAGAAGTTCAAAAGCATCTTTTCCTTCACGATCGAGTTTGTTAATAAAGACAATCATTGGGATATTACGCATTCTACAAACAGAAACTAATTTTTCAGTTTGTTCCTCTACACCTTTCGCAACATCAATAACTACAATTACACTATCAACAGCTGTTAAAGTTCTAAAGGTATCTTCGGCAAAATCTTTATGTCCGGGAGTGTCTAAAATGTTAATTTTAATTCCTTGATATTCAAATGCTAATACGGAGGTAGCAACAGAAATACCTCTTTGACGCTCTATTTCCATGAAATCACTGGTGGCACCTTTTTTTATTTTATTGGATTTAACGGCTCCTGCCTCTTGTATGGCGCCTCCAAATAATAGTAGTTTTTCTGTTAATGTAGTCTTACCGGCATCTGGATGCGAAATAATTCCAAATGTTCTTCTTCTTTTTATTTCTTCGGTGAATTTCATGGTTGTTCTATTGCTAAAGTTTGCAAATATACTACATAAATGTACAATAATATGGAGCGGTTATAAAACTAGTGTTTTTCCAAATATTGTGTTTTTAACCTGATTTATAGCTAAAAAAGATGCATTTCGTCGAAAACATGAAAAGTTTAAGGGAAAAAAGCTATTATAATTACAAATCTATTGCAATATTTGTGTAAAGAAAATTTTACGGTTTTTCCGTAATTTTTTGTAATAGCAAAATTTTAATAAGCTGGTTAGTAAGTAAAAACTAGTTATTATGATTTTTTAAAATATATGAAAACCTAACCCATATAGTTTTCGTATATACATTATGTAAACCATCGTCACATGAAAAAAAATACCCAAATCTATTGGGGTCGTGCATTGCGTTCAATGCTAACGACTCTTTTTATCTTATGTTTAATACCTCACAACTCTTTTAGCCAAGATACCGATGGAGACCTAGTTTCCGATTCCGTTGATCAAGATGATGATAATGACGGAATTGTAGATACGGATGAAGGTCTAAATTGTGGGGCCACTTTTATCAATGTTGGTGCCGCACCCGCTGGAAATCAAAATGGTGTTGGGGCAATTAATGATATTTATGATTTTGATGGTGTTGATGTGGATCTTACAACAACGGTTAATCAAGTAAATGGAGGTACATTGTCTCAATTACAGGTTGAAGATGCTACTTCCCTTCGGGTACAAGGTCAGGCGATAGATAATGGTATTGGAGAAACCTTAGTGTATACATTTACGTTTAGTCAGGAGGTTACTGATGTCAGGTTCAGGTGGTCTGGGATTGATGAAGGTGACAATGTTACCGTTTCCGCAGCAGGGTCTAATGTACAAAGCATTTTTTTAGGAGACTTGATGAACCCGTCTGCTTTTCCAAGTGCTAATTATACAACAACATCTGGCGGAGCGTCGCATATCATAGTAAATAATAATAGTTTATCTCCAACAATTACTGCTTATACGAACGGTTCAGGTGATACAACGGCTAATTATTCAGATATAACGATCGAGGGACAAATAACTTCTTTTGAAATTACTACTAATAAACTAAGAAGAGACGGGAATACTGTAAATAATGGTAATATAACTTTTCTTTTTTCAAATTTTATCTATTGTACTTTTACGAATTCTGATAATGATAGCATACCAGATCATTTGGATGCAGATAGTGATAATGATGGTTGTTTTGATGCGTTAGAAGGTGATGGTAGCATACTGGCATCTCAGGTAGACGGATCGGGTCAAATTACTGGCGGAGTTAACAATACGAGCGGGATTCCAAATAGTGCAGGAACTGGTCAGTCTGATGTCAGTAGCACGAATAGTGCGGTAACTGGCGGTCAATGTGATGATGATAATGATGGTGTAGTCAATGATAATGATGTCTGTCCGGGATTTGACGATACAGTGGACAGTGATAATGATTCGGTTCCGAATGATTGTGATCAGGATGACGACAATGATGGAATCCTTGATGTTGATGAAGGTAATTGTACTTCTGCCCAGATTGAATGGAACCATAATGATAGTGGTGGTCAATCTGATACGGCGACTTTTACACCAGGTTCAAGTGCGTTTTATACTAGTTCACAACCAGTAGTCTTTGGTCCAGGTTTGGATGAGGTAACAGATAACTATGCCTTTACATATTTGTTAAGAGGAGCTGATACCGATAATTTCACTGATTCCAAAACGGCTGATGACTATTTAGAGTTAACCTATACTCCTGCAGAAGATTTACTTTTGGATGGTATTTCATTAGGTTTTTTCACAAGTACGTCTTCTGATGCTGAATTTAACGCAGGAAATTTTAAAATAGCTATAGAAGTAAGCAATGACCCTGGTTTTGCTAGTCCAACTCTTTTGTTTACAGATATACAAGTAGGGGATATGCAAGCTCCGAGTGGTTATGTGTCAATAACAAATAATATAAATAGTTTTCTTTTAGAGGGGGGAAATGCATATTCTTTTAGATTTTATTTTTATGATGAAGAAAATACAGATCCTTTAAATAGAGTACGTTTTGATGATGTTCAATTTCCAAGTAGAGTTGTCTCGTCTTGTGACTCTGATGGGGATGGCATTGTAAATAGTTTGGATACGGACTCTGATAATGATGGTTGTAGTGATGCTAATGAAGCGTATAATGATGCCAATGCAGATGGAGGGGATGGAGGTCAGTTTGGTTCTGTAGATCCTGCAACTGTAGATAGTGATGGCCTTGTAATAGAAACAGGAGTCGATTATACGTTAGGAATAAACTCTAATGTCACGAATAGTGGTGCAAATATATGTACTGCACCTACACCTGTAGTTTTACATCAAACGCCTCCTTGTACTGATACTGTTTATAATTTGGTATGGGATGGCTTTGCTCCTAATGGGATAGATGAATTTGACTGGACACCAGATGGAGCACTAACGAATACATTTTCCGATGTTGATGGATCCGGAGTAGATATAACACATACTTTTTCTGGAGAAACAGGTACGTTGGGTACGTGGCCTACATCTGGTTCAACCCAAAGCCCTAATGTCGACTCTAATGCATCAGGAAATATAGATGATGAAGTGTTGGAATTTTTCACAAATGGTTTTGGAGCAACTGGAATAACACAAACAATAACATTTAACACAAATATTTATTCTTTTGGATTTGATTTATACCATATTAACGCAAATGGTGCTGGAAACGGAGACTTTTTTACTGTAACGGCGACAGATGGTTTAGGGAATACTATATTTCCGACATTTACAAATTCAGGAACACCTTCTTATACATCGAACGAAACTAATGGACAAATTGATGCAACAGGAAGCTCAGTTTCGAATCAAAATGACCAAATAGGAGTTAATTTTGAAGATTTAGATGGAATTTCTAGTATCACCTTGGTATGGCAAAATTGTTCAACTTGTAACCCTAATCTGCAACACGGTTCTGCAATAGGAAGTTTTGATTTTTGTACGGAGATACCACCATTTGGTGATTTGTCTTTGATCAAGAGTGTTAGCAATGTTACCAGTGCAGGCGCAGCAGGTTTATTGGATGATGTTATCGAATACACCTTTAGTGTTACCAATACAGGTAATGTTACCTTGAGTGGCGTTGAGATTGACGATGTATTAACAGGAAGTACGGATCTAGCGGTTAGTCCTGCTACGCTGACTCCTGGTCAGACAGGTACAGTGACGGCTACCTATAC